>DATBEA010000486.1:0-3112 GCA_036276215.1 Usitatibacter sp. | reverse complement strand
ATGGCTCGAGACTTCCATGGCGACGTTCCTCGCCCCGCGGCGCAGGTAGTCGGCGAGCAGGCGCTGCAGCACGATCGGGTCCGGGGTGGTGTTCTTCGCCTCGACGCGCTCGCCCACCAGGCCGTTGCCCAGCGTGCCGATCACCGCCGAGCGCCGTCCCACCGCGTCCAGCGCCGCGGCGATCCACTGGGACACCGAGGTCTTGCCGTTGGTGCCCGTGACGCCGGCCATCCAGAGCGTCTCCGACGGATTGCCGAACACGTGCCCCGCGATCTCCGAGATGCGAAGGCGCAGCCCGTCGATGCCGAGGTTGGGGACCTCCCAGCGCTCGTCCCACTCGAAGCCCTCGTGCTCCCAGATCACCGCCGCGGCCCCGTGCGAGATCGCGTCGGCGATGTAGCCGCGCCCGTCCTGCGCGGTGCCCGGGTAGGCCACGAAGATCGAGCCCATCTTCACGGCGCGAGAATCAGCGGTGAGGTCGGCGAGCGGCACGCCCAGGTGCGCGAGGCGATCGAGGAGCGAGGCCGTGCCGTTGCGGTGGAATCCGGCCGGGGCGATCATCCTTCGGCCCCCGTGCGGTTGGCCTGCACGTTGAGCGTTCCCGGAGCATCCGGCGGCACCGACATCATGCGAAGCGCGGCACCCATCACGGCCGCGAACACCGGGCCGCCCACGTCGCCTCCGAAGTGGTGCGCGCCCTGGGGCTCGTCGAGCATCACCGCCACGATGAAGCGCGGGTCGCTCGCGGGAGCGAAGCCCACGAACGAGGAGCGGTACTTGTGCTCGGCGTAGCCGCCCTGCTCCGCCTTGTACGCGGTGCCGGTCTTGCCCGCCACGCGGTAGCCGGGAATCGCCGCGAGCGGCGCCGTGCCGCCCGGGCCCACGGCCATCTCCATCATGCGGGTCACTTCCAGCGCGGTGCGCTGCGAGACGACGCGCTTGCCGATCGGGTGCGCGTCGCGTTTCTCGAGGGCGAGCGGCAGCAGCTCGCCGCCCGTGGTGAAGATCGTGTAGGCGCGCGCGAGCTGCAGCAGCGACACCGAGATGCCGTGGCCGTACGACATCGTCGCCTGCTCGATCGGCCGCCACTGGCTCCACGGGCGCAGCATCCCCTTCGCCTCGCCGGGGAAGCCCGTCTGGGGCGGCGAACCGAATCCCAGCTCGCGGTAGAAGGTGCCCATGCGCTCGGGCGCCATCTGCAGCGTGATCTTGGCGCTGCCGATGTTGGAGGACTTCTGGATCACCTGCGCCACCGAGATGAGGCCGTTCGGGTGCGTGTCGGTGATGGTCCAGCCGCCAAGCTGCCAGGACCCCGGCCCCGTCTGGATCATGGTCTCCGGAGTGACGATGCCGGATTCCAGCGCCGCGGCGACGGTGAAGGGCTTCATGGTCGAGCCCGGCTCGAAGAGATCGGTGACCGAGCGGTTGCGCGTCTGCGAGCCCGTCACGTTCGCGCGGTTGTTCGGGTTGTAGTCGGGCATGTTCACGACGGCGAGGATCTCGCCCGTCTTCGCATCGAGGATCACCAGCGACCCCGCACGCGCGTGGGTCTGCTGCACGGCCGCCCTGAGCTCCCGGTGCGCGAGGAATTGCAGCCGCTCGTCGATGGCGAGGGTCACCGCCTCGCCGTCGCGCGGCGCCCGCACGCTTTCCACGTCCTCGACCACGCGGCCCTTGCGGTCGCGGATCACCTTGCGCGAGCCCGGCGTGCCGGCAAGGCGCGGCTCCTCGGCGAGCTCGATGCCCTCCTGGCCGTTGTCCTCGATGCCGGTGAATCCGACCACGTGTGCCATCACTTCGCCCGCCGGGTAGTAGCGGCGGAACTCGCGCTGCTGGAAGACGCCCGGGATGCCCAGCGCCATCACTTTGGCGGCCTGGTCGGGCGAAATCTGGCGCTTGAGGTAGACGAACTGGCGATCCTTTCTGTCGATCTTCTGGCGCAGCTCCGCCGCGGGCATCGCGAGAGCGCGCGCGAGCTGCGCGACGTGGGCGGCGTCCACGTCCTCGAGGTCCTCGGGCGTGGCCCAGATCGATTCGACCGGCGTGGAGATCGCGAGCGCCTTGCCGTTGCGGTCGGTCACGGGCCCGCGCGAGGCCGGGAGGTCGAGCACGCGCCCATAGCGCGCCTCGCCCTTCGCCTGGAGGAAATCGTTGTTCAGCGCCTGGAGGTAGAAGGCGCGGCCGGCGAGGGCCACGAACCCGGTGGCGATGAGCGCCAGCACCACGCGCGAGCGCCAGCCCTCGAGCTTCAGGCGCAGCTGCGGCGTGCGCTTCTCGAACTTCACGGCTTCACCCCCGCCGCGCGCGCGTCGAGCGTCACGATCACGGTGTTGGACCCGTCGGGCAGCCGCATGCCCAGGCCCTTCGCGGCGATGGACTCGATTCGCTTGTTGGTGGCCCAGGTGCCCTCCTCGAGCTGCAGCTGCGTGAACTCGTCGTCCAGCTTGTGCTGCGCGAGCTGCTCGGCCTCCAGCTCCACGAAGACCTTGCGCGCGCGATGCTGCGAGGTGACCACGCCCATGGCGCAGATCATCGACAACACCAGGAGCGCCGCGGAAAGCCGTCCCATCAGTTCTTCTCCGCCACCCGCAGGATGGCGCTGCGCGAGCGCGGGTTGCGCGCGACTTCCGCGTCCGTGGGCTTCACCGCGCGCCCGATGGGGCGAAGCTCGGCCGGCGGGATCTCGGAGGCGCGCACGGGCACGCCGCGGGGCAGCCGGTCGCCGGTCGAGCGCTCGCGGATGAAGCGCTTCACGATGCGGTCCTCGAGCGAATGGAAGCTCACCACGGCAAGGCGCCCGCCGGGCTCGAGGAGTCCCGCCGCCTGGGGCAGGGTCACCTCGAGCTCTTCAAGCTCCTGATTGACGTGAATCCGTAGAGCCTGAAAGGTCCGGGTCGCCGGGTGCTGCCCCGGCTCGCGCGTGCGAACCGCGCGACCCACGATCGCGGCAAGTTGCGTTGTGGTGTCCACGCTCCCGCGGCTCCTTGCATCAACAATCGCCGCTGCAACCTGTTTAGCAAACCGCTCTTCCCCATAAGTCGAGATCACCTCCCTGATTTCCTTTTCGTCGGCACGCGCGAGGAACTGCGCCGCTGTTTCCCCGCGCGTGGTG
>DATBEA010000485.1:0-6898 GCA_036276215.1 Usitatibacter sp. | reverse complement strand
ATCCCGGCAGGCAATCGGGAATGGGTGCGCTTTGCACGGCGAGGGCCGCGCCGTTCTCGAAGCGCGCGTTCTTCATCGCGCGATCGAGCGCCGCTGCGATCGTGAGCTTCTCGCGCGTGTAGTTGAAGCCGCTCATGTCGGCGTTGTAGAAAATGCGACCACGCGCGCTGGGGGGCAGCCGGATCGCGTCCACCTCGCGCCCGCTTTCGAAGGCGCCGAGGTACTTCGCGAGCGCGGGCGCCGATTCAAGCCCGTGGCGCACCGCCGGCCAGGCTGCCACGAGGGCGCGCATCGCGGCGGGCCGGTATCCGGCGACGATCCGCGCGAAGGCCGCGGCATCCACATCGTGCGCCTCGCCCATGGAGGCTCGCCCTGTGCTCATGTATCCTTTCGCGTGCACCCCTTGCACAATCCCTCTCGCAGGAGACAGGAAAAAATGATCAAGCTCGCTTCCCGGCTTGCCGCCGGGCTTGCCATCGTATTCGCCATGCCGGTCCTCGCAGCCCAGTACGTCAACATCCTGACGGGCGGCACGAGCGGCGTCTACTACCCGCTGGGGGTGGCCCTTTCCCAAATCCTCGCCAAGGCCATGCCCGACTCGAAGGTGTCGGTCCAGGCCACCAAGGCCTCGGCCGAGAACCTGAACCTGATCGAGGCCGGCCGCGGCGAGCTCGCCTTCACCCTGGGCGATGCCCTTTCCGATGCGTGGAAGGGCAATGCCGAGGCGGGCTTCAAGGCGCCGCTGAAGAACCTGCGCGCCGTGGCCGCGATCTACCCCAACTACATCCAGATCGTAGCGACCGGCGACTCCGGGATCCACACCCTCGCGGACTTGAAGGGAAAGCGCATCTCCGTGGGCGCGCCCAAGTCGGGGACGGAGCTCAACGCGCGCGCGGTGCTGAAGGCCGCGGGGCTCTCGTACTCGGATTTCTCCAAGGTCGAGTACCTGCCCTTCGGCGAGTCGGTCGAGCTCATGAAGAACCGCCAGCTCGACGTGACCCTGCAGAGCGCGGGCCTGGGCGTGTCGTCGCTGCGCGACCTCGCGACCAGCACGAAGATCGTCGTGGTGCCCATCCCGGCCGACGTCGTGGCCAAGGTGGGCGATCCCGCGTACAAGGCCGCGATCATCCCGGCCAAGACCTACGAGGGACAGGACAAGGACGTTGCGTCGATCGCGATCGGCAACGTGCTGGTGACCAACGCCTCGGTGCCCGAGCAGACCGTGTACCTCATGACCAAGGCGCTTTTCGAGAACCTGCCGACGCTCGTGTCCGCGCACAACGCCGCGCGCGATATCAAGCTCGAGCACGCCACCGAGGGCTTCGCCGTGCCGCTGCATCCCGGCGCCGCGCGCTACTACAAGGAAAAGAACCTGATCAAGTGATGCTCGTGCGATGAGCATGGAAAGCGGGCTTCGCGAGGAGCCCGCGGCGGCCGTCGAGGAGTTCGAGGAGCACGGGGTCCAGCGCCACCTGGAGGGCGCCGCGCGCTGGATCCTCATGGGCGTGGCGCTCGCCTTCTCGGCCTACCAGCTGTCCATCGCGGCGTTCGCGCCGCTGTCCAGCCAGGTCACGCGCTCGCTGCACGTGGGGTTCCTTCTCGCGATCGCCTACATGCTCTATCCGGCCGCCAAGTCGGCGAGGCGCGATCGCATCCCGTGGTTCGACGTCCTGCTCGCCATCGCGGGCTTCGCGCTCGCCTTCTACCACTGGATCTTCGAGGCCGAATTGATCCAGCGCTCGGGCGAGCCCACCACCACCGACCTCGTGGTGGGCACCGTCGTGGTGGTGATGGTCTTCGAGGCCGCGCGCCGGGTGCTGGGCGTGGCGCTGCCGATCATCGCGGGACTCTTCCTCGCCTACGGGCTCTTCGGCCAGTACCTCCCGGAGGTCCTCGCGCACCGGCCCTTCGGGTTCGACCAGGTGGTCTCGCAGCTCTACCTCGGCACCGAGGGCATCTACGGGATCCCGACGCTGGTCTCGGCGACCTACATCTTCCTCTTCATCCTGTTCGGCTCGTTCCTCGAGCACGCGGGCATGATCATGCTCTTCAACAACGTGGCGCTGGGCTTCGTGGGCCACGCGCGCGGCGGTCCCGCCAAGGTCGCCGTGATCTCCTCGGGCTTCATGGGCACCATCAGCGGCTCGGGCGTGGCCAACGTCCTTACGGTGGGGCAGTTCACCATCCCGCTCATGAAGCGCTTCGGATACTCGTCGGTGTTCGCGGGCGCGGTGGAGGCCACGTCGAGCATGGGCGGGCAGATCATGCCGCCGGTCATGGGTGCGGTCGCCTTCATCATGGCCGAGACGCTGAACCTCCCCTACGTCGAGATCTGCAAGGCGGCGGTGATCCCCGCGGTCCTGTACTACGTGACCGCATTCTGGATGGTGCACCTGGAGGCGGGCCGCAAGAACCTCATGGGGATGCCCAAGGACCAATGCCCCAACCCGTGGAAGGCCATCGCGCAGAGCTGGTACCTGCTGCTGCCGCTCGCCGCGCTGGTCTTCATGCTCTTCGACGGATTCACGCCGATGTACGCGGGCATGACGGGCCTCGCGCTCACCGCGGTGCTCATCCTCGGCGCGGGCATCACGGCCGCGATCGGCGCCACGGCGTTCCGCGTCTTCTTCTGGGTCGCCCTGGGCCTTGCGGGCGCGGCCGCCTACAAGTCCGGCGTGTGGGACGCGTACGGCATGTGGGCCATCATCGTGCCCATCGCGGCGCTGGTGGCCGTGGTGTTCTTCCTGAAGGGCGGGCGGGAGACGCTGCACGTGATGCGGGCGGGACTGGTCGACGGCGCGCGCCAGGCACTGCCGGTCGGGATCGCGTGCGCCATCGTCGGTGTCATCATCGGCACGCTCACCCTCACGGGCGCGGCGACCACCTTCGCCGGCTTCATCCTGGACGTGGGCGCGAAGAGCCTCTTCGCCTCCCTGGTCCTCACGATGATCGTCTGCCTCATCCTCGGGATGGGCATCCCCACGATCCCGAACTACATCATCACGAGCTCGATCGCCGCGCCGGCGCTCCTCAAGCTCGGCGTGCCGCTCCTGGTCTCGCACATGTTCGTCTTCTATTTCGGGATCATGGCCGACCTCACGCCGCCCGTGGCGCTCGCGGCCCTCGCGGCCGCCTCGATCGCACGCGCCCCCTTCATGAAGATCGGCATCAAGGCGACGCAGATCGCCGTGGCGGGATTCGTGATCCCGTTCATGGCCGTGTACGACCCGGCGCTCATGCTCCAGGGCGGGACCTTGCTCGACACCGGCTACATGATCTTCAAGGCGCTGGTGGCGATCTGCCTCTGGGGGGTCGCCGCGATCGGATACCTGCGCGCGCCCATCAACTGGGGCGAGCGCATATTCGCCGCGGGCGCGGCCTTCATGCTGGTGGTCGCGGTCGCGTGGACCGACTACGTGGGCTTCGCGATGGGCGCCGTGTTCATCGCCTGGCACTACTGGCGCACGCGGGGCAAGCCGGCGGTGGCGGCGGCGTAGCCTCGTGCCCGGCGTGTGCCTCGCGGCGGGAGCCCTGCACGCGTTCCTCGCGACCACGCAGTTCACGCTCGCGTGGACCCATTCGATCGAGAAGATCCGCTGGGAAGAGGACTACCGCATCGAGGCAGGGCATCTCAGGCTCGTGCAGGCGCGCATTCGCGGCAGCGGCGCCGGCATGGAGCCGCCCCCCGGTGCCGTGCTTCGCGACGGCGCCTGGCACTACCACCCCGACCTTCCCGCGCTGGCCGAGCTGAACCTCGCGCGATCGCCCTACACCGCCGATTACGAGCTTTGCATCCCGGGCACGCCCTGCAAGTCGCTGGGCGCGTGGATCCCGGTGAGCGCGGGCACGACCACGCTCACGCCCTGCGAGCCGCCGGGCCGCTAGCGCGCGGCAGCGATGCGCTGCTTGCCCAGCGAGTGCAGCTCGCGGCCGAGGAAGGCCGCGACGGACTTCATGGCGTACTTTCCGGCACGCTCTTCCGCGGCGCTGTTGTAGTTCGTGTTGGTGTTGATGTCGTAGGTGTAGAGCTCGCCCGCCGTGTCCGTGATGAATTCCACGCCGGCCACCTCGATGTCATTGGCCGCGAGCACGCGCTGGTATCGCTCGACGATCGGATGCGAGAAACCCTCGATCACCTCGAAGCGCGGCGCCTGCGCCGACGGCTGCTCGCCCACCGGGCACATGGCGTCGCCCACTTCGCACACGTCGGCCGGGCAGAGCTCGAAGCCGAGCGAGGTGTCCACGCGCACCGCGTAGAGAAAATCGCCCCCCACGAACTCGACGCGCGTGATGAAAGGCTTGGGCGCCTTGATGTATTCCTGGAGCAGCGTCACGCCGTCCACCGAATCCTCGAAGACCGGGCTCTTCACGTAGGCCTCGAGCGGCTCGATGGAGTGGAAGAGGCGCACGCCCAGCCCCTTGCCCGCGCGATTGTGCTTGGTGATGAAGGAGCCCTTGAATTGGCGCGCCGCCTCGATGATCGCCTCGTGCCCGATGGCCGCGAGCGTGCGTGGCGTGCGGATGCCCTCCTTTTCCAGCTCCGCGTATTGCGCGATCTTGTTGATCTCCAGGCGGAGCGCCCGGCTACCGTTCACGACGCGCCGGCCGTGGAGCTCGAGCCACGGCAGCACGCAGCTCGTGTACTCGGCCGCGTAGCGATGGTCGCGCGTATGCGACGAAGCGCTCATGCGGTTGTAGAAGACGCCCTGGGGAGGCGGGCTCGAGAAGTCGAGGACGCCCTTGTCGAGGAACCATTCCTCGAAGGGAAGGCGCCGCTCGTCGAATGCCGAGCGCAGCGGTTCCACCCAGGCCTCGTTCTCGTGGATCACGTAGATCTTTTCCATCGCTTCGCTCCTCTGCCTTCAGCCCCGCAGCCGGAAGTTGCCCGGCTCCAGCTCCGACTCGAAGCGGTCGAGCCAACGCTCGCCCGCCTCCTCGACCATGTCCAGCACTTCCTCGAATCCCGCCGTGCCGCCGTAGTAGGGATCGGGCACGTCCTCGCCTTTCCAGCGCCCACTCGCCTCGAGGAAAAGCCCCAGCTTGGCGCGCGAGCCCTCCGGTTGCAACCCGCGCAGGGCGCGCAGATGGCCGCGGTCCATGGCGAGGATGTAGTCGTACTCGCTAAAATCCCGCGCGCTCACTTGCGCGGCGCGCTGCGCCGAAAGGTCGTACCCGCGCTTCGTCGCGTGCTCGAGCGAGCGCGCATCGGGCGGGTCGCCCACGTGGTAGTCGTGCGTGCCCGCGGAAGCCACGTGGATGCGATCGGCGAGGCCGCGAGCCTTCGCGAGGTGGCGCAGCACGCCCTCGCCCGTGGGCGAGCGGCAGATGTTGCCGGTGCAAACCACCAGGACCGACATCCGCTTGCTCACGCCGCGCCCTCCGGCACGGCGAACGGCGATGGCCCGAAATCCCGCGCGAGCATTCGCCACACCCGCTCGGAGGTCATCGGCATCTGGATGCGCTCGGCATCGCGGCCGAGACCTGCATGGTCGAGCGCGTCCACCACGGCATTGACCAACGCCGGTGTTGCGCCGATCGTGCCCAGCTCGCCCACGCCCTTCACGCCGAGCGTGTTGGTCGTGCACGGGATGGACGTGTCGAACGAGGTCTTGAATCCCGTGAAGGTGTCGGCCCGCGGCATCGCGTAATCCATGAAGCTCGCGCAGAGGAGCTGGCCCGTCTCGGCGTCGTAGTGCATCTTCTCGAGGAGCGCTTGCCCAATGCCCTGCATCGCGCCGCCGTCCACCTGCCCGCGCACGATCTCGGGGCTCACGACGCGGCCGATGTCGTTCACCGAGGCGTACGCGACGAGCGCGATCTCGCCGGTTTGCGGGTCCACTTCGACCTCGCACGCGTGGCAGGCGTTGGGCCAGCTCGGCGCATCGGCCGTGGTCGTGGATTCCACGTGGATCACGGCTTTTTCCTGGCGCCCGGCGAGCTCGAAAAGGCCGATGCCGACATCGGTCCCGGCGACGCCGAAGCGCCCCGCCGCGTATTCGAGGTCCGCGGCCGACACTTCGAGCGATTCGGCCGCGAGGTCCTTCGCGCGGTCGAGCGCCTTGCGCGAACCCACGCTCACCGCCGAGCCGCCGGTGAAGAGCGACCGGGAGCCCGCGCTGCCGAAACCGTTGGCGCGGTCGGTATCGCCCTGGATGATGCGGATGCGGTCGATGGGCACGTCGAAGACGTCCACGACGAGCTGGGCATAGCTGGTCTGGATGCCCTGTCCCATCTGCTGCGTGGCCGACACGATCTCGATGAAGCCGTCGCCCGCGACGGTCACCTCGACGTTTTCCTTCAGCGCGTTGCCGCCCGTCCACTCGAGGAACGTGGCGATGCCGCGGCCGCGAAGCTTCCCGCGCCGCTTCGATTCCTCGCGCCGGCCCGCGAACCCGTTCCAGTCGGCGGCCGCGAGGCCCTGGTCGAGGATGCTCTCGAACTTGCCGCAGTCGTACACCTGCCCCATCGGGTTCTTGTAGGGCATCTGCTCGGGACGGACCATGTTGCGGCGGCGAAGCTCGGCGGGATCCATGCGCATCTCGCGTGCCGCGGCATCCATGAGCCGCTCGATGAGGTAGATCGCCTCGGGCCGGCCCGCGCCGCGATAAGGCCCCGTCGATCCGCGATTCGTGAGCACCGCGCTGAAGTGCAGGTCCACCGTCTGGATGTCGTAGATGCTGGTGGAGACCCACGGGCCCACGAGAAGGGGAATGGCGATGCCGGCGCCGGTGGCATAGGCGCCCACGTTGGCGAAGGTTCGCACCCGCAACGCGAGCACCTTGCCCTCGCGATCGAGCGCCAGCTCGGCCCGGCTTAGCGAGTCGCGACCGTGCACGGCGGAGAGGAATTCCTCGAGGCGCTCGGCAATCCACTTCACGGGGCGCTTCACCTGCAGCGC
>DATBEA010000484.1:0-7551 GCA_036276215.1 Usitatibacter sp. | reverse complement strand
CGAAGGAGGCACCTTGATGGCGGTCAATTTTGGCCCCCGGCGCCCCGTTGATGCGGGTCAATAATCCGGCTTCACCATGACCCTCCTCGCAAACCATCCGCAGCGATCGGCGATCCGCGAGCGGCTCCAGCAGAACATCGTCCTGCGCCGCCTCGACCCCCGGGACTTCGACGAGCTCGCGGGCGTGCTCCACGTGGTCGACTACAAGAAGGGCGACGTGCTCCTGTCCCAGGGCGCCCACGAGATGGAGCAGTATTTCGTGATCGACGGGATCCTGAAGCGCGTGGTGGCGAGCTCCGAGGGCAAGGAGATGATCCTGCGCTTCGCGAGCGAGGACGACATGGACACGAGCTACGCGGCGTGGAAGCTGCGCACGCCCGCGCCCTACTCGATCCGCTGCGTGACCAAGGCGCAGGTGGCGAAGCTGCCGCTGCCGCAATGGGCCGCGTTCCTCGACGCGCGCCCCGAGCTCAAGGAAGACTTCGAGTACGAGATCATGTTCCTCATGAGCGAGGTGATGGCGCACACCATCACGCTGCACCTGCTGGATGCGCCCGGGCGCGTGCACCGGTTCGTCCGCAAGCACGCCGACCTCTACGACCGGGTGCCGAAGAAGGAGCTGGCGTCGTACCTGAATCTCTCCGCGGAGACGCTCTCGAGGCTCAAGCACTCGGGAAAGATCTGATCCGAGCGGTTGGACGCCGACGTTGGGGGCGCGGGAAATCTCGACCCGGCGCATTCTTCAACGGGGAGTGACACAACCGATTTGAGCATCTTCGTCCGGGACGCGCGCGCCTCTCGAGATTTCCCGCAAGCCCCCAAACGTCGGCTCTGCGTCACGAAATCATCGATCACCAACTTTGGATTGGGGGGAGGCCGCTGCGCTTCTGCCGCCGGGAACCAGCGCCAATCCGTCGTTTCGAATGTCCGCTAGCGACGGTGGTTTCAACTGATCGATGCAACACACTACGCCACCTAGGCGGGAGGGGTGTTGCAATGGGCAGACGGCCACGGAATCGTTATTCGGAAGCAGACCGGGCGCTCATGTGGGAGCGCTGGCGCAAGGGCGAGACTCTTCAGCAGATCGCCAAGCTGTTTGATCGACATCATCCATCGATAGCTCGGATCCTCGGTGAGTCGGGTGGGATACGTCCTCGGCAGCGATGCCGCTCGGCTTTGGCGCTGACTTTGGGCCAGCGCGAGGAGATCTCGCGTGGCGTTGTTGAAGGACGCTCGATTCGATCGATCGCGGCCTCAATCAAACGAGCCCCTTCGACGGTTAGCCGGGAGATTCGGCGCAATGGCGGATCGGACGATTATCGAGCCAGCCGCGCCGACCAGGCGGCGTGGGATCGAGCTCGGCGCCCGAAGGTCTGCAAACTGGTGCAGAACCGGGCGCTAGCGCATCGGGTGGCGAGTAAGCTGCGCCAGGAGTGGTCACCGGAGCAGGTTGCCGGCTGGCTGAAGTGCTCCTACCCAGACGACGAATCCAATCGAGTGTCCCACGAGACCATTTATCGCAGCCTCTTCATTCAGGCTCGCGGCGCTCTGAAGAGGGAGCTGTTGGAGCACCTGCGGCGCACGCGAGGAATGCGCCGCTCGAGGCACCACACGCAAAAGACTGCGATTCATGGCCAGATCACGGATGCCGTCTCGATCAGCGAACGTCCCGCCGCGGCCGAAGATCGCGCCGTGCCTGGGCACTGGGAAGGAGATCTTCTCTTCGGCAGCAAGAACAGCCAGATCGCAACCCTGGTCGAGCGCCACACGCGCTACGTGATGCTGGCCAAGGTCGCCCGCAAGGACACGCAGACCGTCGTCGATGCGCTCATCAAGCACGCCCAGAAACTGCCCAGCGAGCTCTACAAGTCGCTTACCTGGGACCGTGGCAAGGAGTTGGCCGACCACAAGCGCTTCACTCTTGCCACGGACATCAAGGTCTATTTCTGTGATCCCCGCAGCCCTTGGCAGCGCGGATCCAACGAGAACACGAACGGCCTCTTGAGGCAGTACTTTCCTAAAGGCGTTGACCTCTCGACCTGCTCGCAGGCACAGCTCAACGCAGTCGCCCGGCGGCTCAACGAACGACCACGGAAAACACTAAACTTCGAAACACCGGCCCAGCGATTCAACCAATCTGTTGCGTTGATCAGTTGAAACCGCAGCCGATAGCTGAAACTGCTCCCCCCTAGGAAGTCTTGGTCGAAGAGCGGCTTTCTCGGGGCGACGGTCAGCCCCAGACTTCCTTCGAGATGTCCACGATCATCCGCATCTTCGCCGCCTGCTGCTCGCGCTGGATCTCGTTGCCGTGCACGGTGGACGAGAACCCGCACTGGGGCGAGAGGCAGAACTGGTCGACCGGCGCGTACTTCGCCGCCTCGTCGATGCGCCGCTTGATGGAATCCTTCGACTCGAGCTCGCCCAGCTTCGTGGTGACGAGGCCCAGCACCATGGACTTGCCCTTGGGCAGGAAGCGCAGCGGCTTGAAGTCGCCCGAGCGCTCGTCGTCGTACTCGAGGAAGTAGCCGTCCACGTTCAGCTCGTTGAAGAGCACCTCGGCCACGGGCTCGTAGCCGCCTTCGGCCACCCACGCGCTCTTGAAGTTGCCGCGGCAAAGGTGCGTGCAGATGGTCATGCCCGCGGGCTTGTCGCGGATCGCCTCGTTGATGAGCTTCGCGTAGTCGCGCGGCAGGTGGTCGGGATCGAGGCCGCGCTGCTTCGCCGCCTCGCGCATCTTGGGATCGCACAGATAGGCGAGGTTGGTGTCGTCCAACTGCAGGTACTTGAGGCCCGCGTCGCCCAGGGACTTGATCTCGTCGCGGTAAGCCGCCGCGACGTCCGCGAAGAACTCGTCCATGTCGGGGTAGGCCTGCTCGCTGATTCCCGCCCGAGCGCCGCGGAAGTGCAGCATGGTGGGCGAGGGGATCGTCACCTTCGGCGTGTGGCTCGTGACCGACTTCAGGAACTTGAAGTCCTCGAGCTGGATCGGCTTCGCGTGCTTCACCTTGCCGGTCACCTTGAGCACCGGGGGTGCGAAGCCCACGTCCCCCGTCTTCGTGTGGAAGGACGAGGTGAATCCCGTATGGGTCTCGACGCCGTCCAGCTGCTCGAGGAAGTCGATGTGGAAGTAGGTGCGGCGGAATTCCCCATCTGTGATCCCCTCGAGGCCGAGGCTTTCCTGCCATTTCACGATGTCGCGGATCGCGGCATCCTCGGCCTTGCGCAGCTCGGCCTTCGAGATCTTGCCGATCGCGAGCTGGTCGCGCGCGTCCAGCAGCTCCTTGGGTCTCAGGAAGCTGCCGACGTGATCCGCGCGGAAGGGAGGCTTGTTGCGTTGGGTCATTTCGATTTCCTAGATGGGACGGACTTTCTCGATCTTGTCGAACTCGATGTTCCAGGGCTTGCCGTCGCGCATCTCGCAGCGGCGGATGTAGATGTCCTGGACCACGTCGCGGGTCTCGGCCTCGATGGTCATGCGCCCGCGCGGGCTCACCCAGGACATGCCCTTGGCGGCTTCCACGAGCTTCTCGCCGTCCGTCGAGCCTGCCTTCTTCAGCATCTCGGTGATGAGGTGCATGCCGTCCCATCCGCCGACCGACATGAAGTTGGGGCGGAAGTTGTTGGCCTTCATGAAGCTCGAGACGTACGCCTTGTTCTCGGGCGAATCGTGCGCGGCGGAATAGTGGTGCGAGCTCACGATGCCGATCGCGGGCTGGCCGATGGCTTCGAGCAGGTCGTCGTCAAGCACGTCGCCCGTGCAGATCAACTTGATGCCCGCTTCCTTGAGCCCCCGGTCGGCGAACTGCTTCATCACGGCGGCGCCTTCGCCCGAGGGCACGAAAAGGAAGAGCGCGTCGGGCTTCGCGTCCTTGGCGCGCTGCAGGAAGGGCGCGTAGTCCGGGTTCTTGAGGGGCGTGCGCAGCGATTCCTTCACCTCGCCGCCATGGCCCTTGAAGCGGGCGACGAAGACCTTCTCGCAATCCAGGCCCGGCGCGTAGTCGGTGACCATCGTCACCACGCTCTTGATGCCGTTCTTGGCGCCCCAGTCGGCCATGGGCGAGGTGATCTGCGGCACCGTGAAACCGGAGCGCACGATGAAGGGCGAGCGCTGCGGCACGATGGAGGTGGCCGCGCACATGACGATCATCGGCACCTTCGCTTCGGTCGCGACCGGCGCCGTCGCGAAGGCGAGCGGCGTGAGGCCGAAGCCCGCGAGGAAGGTCACGTGATCGCGCGAGACCAGTTCCTGCGCGATGCGCTTCGTGGTCTCGGGTGCCAGGCCCGTGTCGTCGCGCACCAGGAGCTCGAGCTTCTGTCCCGATACGGTGTCGCCGTTCCTGGCGAGGTAGAGCCGCACCGCGGCCTCGACCTGCCGGCCGGTGGAGGCGAAAGGCCCGGTCAGCGGCAGGATGAGCCCTATCTTCACCGGGTCCGCGGCGCGGGCGGTGTAGGGCATCAATGCGGCGGCTGCGGCGGCGGCGCTGCCTTGCAGGAACTGCCGGCGTGATTTCCAAGGGCGTTGGGTCATGTGGGCTCCTCTGTCGGGGTCTCTTCGCGCAACACTATAATCCAACCCTTCCATGGCACTCATCCTGAGCAATGCCGACGTGGCCCGCACGCTGTCGATGCGCGACACGATCGGCATCCTGGAATCTTCCTACCGGGACCTCGCCGCGGGTGACGCGGTTTGCCGGCCGAGAATCGACATTCGCATACCGACGGGAGACCCCGGCCGCTACTACCAGTGGGGCACCATGGAGGGAGGCTCCACGCGCGGCTATTTCGCCATCCGCATGAAGTCCGACGTGGTCGAGGAGCGCGAGGGGACCCAGGAGAAGTACGCGGGCCGGCCCGGGCTCTTCTGCGGCCTCATCCTCCTCACCTCCATCGAGACGGGCGAGCCGCTCGCGCTGATCAACGACGGCCTGATCCAGCACATGCGGGTCGGGGCCGATGGGGCGATCGGCGTGAAGCACATGGCGCGCGCGGATGCGCGCGTCGTCGGCATGCTGGGCTCCGGGGGCATGGCGCGGTCCCACGTCGAGGCGTTCCTCTGCGTGAGGCCCATCGAGCGGCTCCAGGTCTTCAGTCCCACGCGCCGGAACCGCGAGCGCTTCGCCGCGGAAATGCGCGAGCTTCACGGCATCGATGCGCAGCCTTGCGAAACGCCGGGTGAGATCTACCGCGGTGCGCAAATCGTGGCCGCGCTCACGGATTCGACTACGCCCGTGCTCGACGGGTCCCTGCTCGAGCCCGGCACGCACATCGTGAACGTGGGGGGCGGAGGCGTGCCCGATGCCGCGAGCCTCGCGCGCATCGACCGCTGCCTGCGATTCGGGAGCGCGCCGCAGCCCGTCGGCCGAGCCGACCTCGCCCTCGACGACGAATACCTCGCCTGGTCGGCGCGTCCCGAGCGGCTCCGGGGCCGCGGCCGGAAGAGCGGCCATGGGCGCGCCCTGCCGGACAAGACCGTGTCGCTCGCCGACGTGGTGGGGGGCGCGCAGCCGGCACGCCGGTCCGAGTCCGAAATCACCTGGTCGGAGCGCGGGAACCTCCAGGGCGTCCAGTTCTACGCGCTTGCCGCCCACGTGTATGAACGGGCGCGGGAGGCCGGGCTCGGTCGCGAGCTCCCCACCGATTGGCTATTGCAGGATATCCGCGATTGATTTGCTGTCGGAAGGGATTGGATCCCGGCCCGTGACAAGATGAACAAACCCAGGCATTTCTCCATGATCCGCGAGTTCCACCTCGCGGATTTCTTCACGCTCGGCAATGCCGCTTGCGGCACGCTGGGCGTCCTCTTCGCGATGCTCTACATGGCGGGGCTGGAGCGCGAGCATTTCTACCTCGCCGCGGGCATGGCGCCGCTCGCCTTCATATTCGATGTCCTCGATGGCCGCATCGCGAGGGCACGCCAGCAGCATTCGGCGCTGGGACGGGAGCTCGACTCGCTCGCCGACGTGATTTCGTTCGGCCTCGCGCCCGCGGCTCTCGCGTTCGCCTCGGGACTCCAGGGCGGCTGGGACGCCGTGATCCTCGTGTATTTCGTCTGCTGCGGCGTGAGCCGGCTCGCGCGCTACAACGTGACGGCCGAGTCGCTTTCGGCCGGCGCGGCCAAGGTGCCGTACTTCGAGGGCACGCCCATTCCCACGAGCGTGGTCCTCACCGCGGTCCTCGCGGGATGCGCATGGAGGGGAAGCATCGGGGATTCGCTTCCCTTCGGTGCGTGGGCCATCGGGCCCTTCACGCTGCATCCGCTCACGCTCCTCTTCGCGCTCTCGGGAACCCTGATGATCAGCAAGACGTTGCGCATTCCCAAGCTGTAATATCGCGACATGGCCCGCAAGGCGAAAGCTGGCGTTGTCCGTCCGCGCCCCGAGGAAGCGGAGGAAGCGGTCCGCACGCTCATCCGCTGGGCCGGTGACGATCCGAACCGTGAAGGGCTCGTCGACACACCGGGCCGCGTGGTGCGCGCCTACGAGGAATTCTTCGCGGGCTACGGGCAGGATCCAAGCGCGGTCCTCGCGCGCACCTTCAGCGAGGTCGAAGGCTACGACGAGATGGTCGTGATGACCGACATCCGCTTCGAGAGCCATTGCGAGCACCACATGGTGCCCATCATCGGCAAGGCGCACGTGGGCTACCTTCCCGACAAGCGCGTGGTGGGCATCTCGAAGCTCGCGCGACTCGTGGAAGTCTTCGCGCGCCGGCTGCAGGTGCAGGAAAAGATGACCGCGCAGATCGCGGACACGCTCCAGGAAGTGCTGCAGCCCCTGGGCGTCGCCGTGGTGATCGAAGCGGCGCACCAGTGCATGACGACGCGCGGCGTGCACAAGCCCGGCGTGGGGCTCGTCACGAGCCGCATGCTCGGCGCGTTCCGCAGCGATCCCTCGACGCGCCGCGAATTCCTGGCCGTGATCGGCCGTACGGGCGCGAGCTCGTTGCCGAACACATGATTCGCCGGGTGGTGGTGACGGCGGCCGCCCTCGCAGCCCTGGTGCCGTTCGCCGCAGCGGCGCAGCAGTGGCCGGCGAGACCGGTCACGGTGGTGGTGCCGTTCTCCCCGGGCACCGGCATGGACATCCTCGCCCGCACGATCGGCCCCAGGCTCACGGCGATGTGGGGCCAGCCCGTGGTGGTGGAGAACAAGCCCGGCGCCTCCGGGAACATCGGAACCAACTTCGTCGCCAAGGCGCCCGCGGACGGCTACACGCTCATGATGGGCGCGAGCACGGTCGTCACGAACAACGCGCTCTACAAGGACATGCCGTACAACCCCCTCACCGACCTCGCCCCCATCGGGATGGCGGCCAAGGCGTCGATGCTGCTGGTGGTTCATCGCAACACCGGGATCGCGAGCGTCCGCGAGCTCGTGGAGAAATCGCACGCGAAGCCCGGCACGTTCAACTACGGCTCCCCCGGCATCGGCACCCCGCACCATCTCGCCATGGAGATGTTCAAGGCGCGCTCCGGGGCGGACATCACGCACATCCCGTTCTCGGCGACCGGGCCGGCCGTGACCCAGCTTCTCGGCGGCCAGGTGCCGATCAT
>DATBEA010000483.1:0-4719 GCA_036276215.1 Usitatibacter sp. | reverse complement strand
GAGCTCGAGGCGATCATCAACGCGGGTGGCGGGCATGCGACGGACCTCAAGCTCGAGATCGCCGCTGACGCGCTTCGGCTGCCGCCGTGGGACGCGCAGATCGCGCAGCTTTCGGGCGGCGAGAAGCGGCGCGTCGCGCTGTGTCGGCTGCTGCTCGCGAATCCCGACATGCTGCTCCTGGACGAGCCCACCAACCACCTCGATGCCGAAAGCGTCGAATGGCTCGAGCAGTACCTCGCGCGGTTTCCGGGCACCGTCGTCGCCGTCACGCACGACCGCTACTTCCTCGACAACGCGGCCGAGTGGATCCTCGAGCTCGATCGCGGCACCGGCATTCCGTACAAGGGCAACTACACCGACTGGCTCGAGCAGAAACGCGACCGCTTGCAGAAGGAAGAGTCCAGCGAGTCGGCGCGGCAGAAGGCGATCAAGAAGGAGCTGGAGTGGGTTCGCAAGAACGCCAAGGGCCAGCAGACCAAGAACGTCGCGCGCCTGAAGCGCTTCGAGGAGCTGAACGACTACGAGTACCAGAAGCGAAACGAGACCGCGGAGATCTTCATCCCGGTGGCCGAGCGCCTGGGCAACGAGGTGATCGAGTTCGAGAACGTCACCAAGAGCTACGGCAAGCGCGTCCTCATCGACAACCTGTCGTTCAAGATCCCGCCGGGGGCCATCGTCGGCATCATCGGCCCCAACGGCGCGGGCAAGTCCACGCTCTTTCGCATGATCACGGGCAAGGAGAAGCCGGATTCCGGGACGATCACCATCGGCCACACCGTGAAGATGTCGGTGGTCGACCAGACGCGCAAGTTCAACGAGAAGGAGAACGTCTGGCAGGCGATCTCGGGCGGCCAGGACATCCTCACCGTCGGCAAGTTCGAGATCCAGTCACGCGCGTACCTCGGGCGATTCAACTTCCGTGGCAGCGACCAGCAGAAGCTCACGGGCCAGCTCTCGGGAGGCGAGCGCGGACGCCTGCACCTCGCGAAGACGCTGCTCGACGGCGGCAACGTGCTGCTCCTCGATGAGCCGTCCAACGACCTGGACGTCGAGACGCTGCGCGCGCTCGAGGATGCCCTCACGGAGTTCGCGGGCACCGTGCTCGTGATCTCCCACGACCGCTGGTTCCTCGACCGGATCTGCACGCACATCCTCGCGGCCGAGGGCGACTCGCAGTGGGCGTTCTACCAGGGCAACTACCACGAGTACGAGGAAGACAAGCACGAGCGCCTCGGCGACGAGGCGGCCGCGCCGCACCGCATCCGCTTCAAGGCGTTGAAGTAACCTTCACCGCCGGGTCACGGCCCGCGACGATGTCGCGGGCGCGCTCGACCATGTGCTCCTCGTTGGCCGCAGGAGGATGGCGGCGCCGCTCGAAGGCGCGCGGCTCGCCGCGCTTCGATCCATGGGTCAATGCGAACTCACGGGTGAACTCGGCGCCGAGGAAGAAGATCTGCGCCGAGTAGTAAACCCACACGATCACGACCACGAGCGTGCCCGCCGCGCCGAAGGCCGATCCCACCGCGGCCTTGCCGATGTACAGGCCGATCAGGAATTTCCCGAACCAGAAAAGCAGCGCCGTGATCGCGGCACCCACCCAAACGTCGCGCCAGGCGATGGACGCGGTGGGCAAAAGCTTGAAGATGCTGGCGAAGAGGCCCGTGATCACGATGGACGAGGCCACGAAATCGAGCGCGTGCGCTACCGCCTGCGTCCCGCCGAACCAACGATCGCCGATGGCCGCGACCGCGGTGCTCACGACGAGCGAGACCAGCAGCAGGAATCCGATCGCGATCACCATGCTGAACGACAGGAGCCGCGTGCGCGCGAAATCCCACACGCCGCTCGCCTTTTTCGCGCTGCAGCGCCAGATGCGATCGAGGTCGGTGCGCAGCTCGGCGAACACCGTGGTGGCGCCCAGGGCGAGCGTAAGGGTGCCGACGAGGGCGGGGATCTTCCCCGGGTCGCGGCTGCCGGCGGCGTCGAGCATCGTCTCGATGCCGATCGAGGCCTTCTCGCCGAGCATCCCGGTGAGCTGCGTGATCAGCAGGTTCTGCGCCTCGTCGCGGCCCATGAAGAAGCCGGCCACCGAGATGGCGAGGAGCAGCACGGGCGCGAGCGAGAAGAGCGTGTAGAACGCGAGGGCCGCCCCCATGCTCGGCGCCGCATCGTCCACCCAGCCGGAGAACGCACGTTTCACGAGGTTCCAGCCTTCGGCGGGCGACAGTCTCATGGACGATTCGAGGCGTCGGGGGCGCCTTTAGTTTCGCGAAGGCGATTTCCGCTCGGCGCAGCCCCGGGTCCTACACGATCTTCCGGACGCATCCGACTTTCGGCGCGCAAGCTTCCCGCTAAAGTCGCATGCATGACCGAACGATTCGTTTTCGCGGACGTGAACCTCCCGTTCCACGTCTGGATGAAGGAAGGGACCCGGTGGGTGCTGCGCGAGCGCGCCGATTCCGGCGACGATGGCCTCAGTGCTTCGAGCGAGGGGCCGCGTTCTTCGGCTCCGACGAGCCGCCCCCCGGTTCTCCCTTAGGGCGCGGGTCCGAGAGCTCGGAGATCCGGATCGCGGCGCGCACCATGAAAGTGGTGAGGCGCTGGAGCACGTCGAGCGCCTGGCCCGTCGCCTTGGATCCCCGGTATTCCTCGACCAGCCTCGCGTGCAGTTCCTCGATGTCGCGCTCGTCGCGCAGCTTTCCGGGGCGCACGCCGGTGGGAAGGCGGCCGATTTCTTCCGGCGTCAACGTGGCGAGGTAGTCTCGGGCGGCCGCAACGACCTCGAGCGAGCTCTTGGCGTTGTCCAGAAGCCGGTACCACGTCACCATTCGATCCAGGCCTTCTCATGACGCTGGCACTCACGGCCGGCGGTGGGTGATTGTCGGCCGCGTGGAGTTTTTTTGCTGTAAGACGCCATGTCGCGCAGCCGTAGGAAATCTCCTACAGGGTCCCGCTGCTACTGGACCGAGCGGATTTCGTCCAGGCGGTCGGCGGCTTTCGACAGGTACGAGAGCATTTCCCGCACGCGTTCGCCTTCGTAGGCCTCCGGCTGGAGCCCCGCGCAGCCGCGCGCGAGCTTCTCCTTCCAGAGGGGAATGTCCGTTTCGCGCTCGATGCGGATGGTGCGCATCTCCTCGGGCAGGCCGGCGAGGTCGCGCGGATTGACGAGGGCGAAATAATCTTTGGTATGGGCCACGAGCTCGGTTCCGGTCGTGGCGCGGTCGATGTCGCGCAGCCAGCTGTTCATCGTCACATTGTGCCCCAATCGCCGAAACCCGCAGTAAGAACGCGGATAAGCCGACTGTAGGCCGGCTCCGACAGCGCGGAATCGTACAATTGGTCTCAATGCCTTCCGCCAAACCCGTCTACGCCAACGTCGCTTTCCTGCGAATCCCGCAGTTCGACGCGCTCCCCGTGGGCGAGCAGGCATTGCTCAAGGATGAGCTCGAGCGGCGCGTGCGGAGCGTGACTGAAAAGCTCGATCCCGCCGATCGCATCGTGCTCGATGCGGAGGATGGCTTGGCGCTGGTGCTCTTCGGCGAGCCCGAGAAAGCGCTGGCGTTGGCCCGCTCGATGCAGCCTGCCGGCGAGCAGCGGCTGCAAGTCGGGCTCAATCACGGGCCGCTCGCGCTCGTGGGCGCGGGCGGCGATGAGCGCGTGCTGGGCGATGGCCTCACTTCCGCGGCGGCGGCCGCGCGCTTCGCCGCGCCCGATCGCATGCTCGTCACGCGCGAATTCGCGCGCGCGCTCGAGCGCCGCGACCCGGCGCTCGCGGCCCAGCTCGCCGATGCCGGCGAATTCACCGATACGCGCGTGCGGCAGCGCTCGTTCTTCACGCCGCAGCCCGCGCTCGCCGTGGCCTATCGCCGCAGGATGCTCGCCTACGGCGTGCTCGGAGTGATCGCGATCCTGTCGCTCGGATGGGCGGGGCGCGAAGCCGCCAAGCGGCTCTTCCCACCCCCGCCGGCGGTGGTGAAGCTCAACGTGAAGCCGCGCGGCGAGGTATACGTGGATGGGGCTTACAGCGGGCGCATCCCGCCGCTTCGCGAGATCTCGCTCGCGGCCGGCACGCACACGATCGAGGTGCGCAACCCGGGATTCGCGCCGCACCAGGTGAAGATCGAGCTGCATCCCGGCGAGCAGACCGCCATCGCGCACACGTTCGTGCGGGCGCCCGCTCCCCGGGAACGCCAGCAGCCCGGGTTCTGGGACAATTTCAAGAAGCGCTTCGGAGGCGGATGATGAGCCTCCCCGCGCCGCCGCAGCGATTCGGGCGCTTCGAGGTGATCGACGTGCTGGGCCGCGGCGCCATGGGCGTCGTGTACCGCGCCCGCGACTCGGCGCTCGCGCGCACCGTGGCGATCAAGACCATCGGCCTCGCGGGCGACGCGAAGGAGCGCGACACGCACGAGTCGCGTTTCATGCAGGAGGCGCGCGCCGCGGGGTCGTTGAGCCACCCGTCGATCGTGACCATCTACGACGTGGGGCGCGAGGGCGACAGCGCCTTCATCGCGATGGAGCTCGTGGAGGGCGACGACCTGCGCGAGCTGATCCGCAACGTGAGCCTCACGCCGGGACGCTCGGTGGCGATCGCGGCGGCGGTGGCGGAGGGCCTGGCCGCTGCCCACGAGCGCGGCGTCGTGCACCGCGACATCAAGCCGGGCAACATCATGGTGCTCGCCGACGGCCGCGTGAAGATCATGGACTTCGGCATCGCGC
>DATBEA010000482.1:0-5296 GCA_036276215.1 Usitatibacter sp. | reverse complement strand
CGCGAGCTGGAAATCGCGCGGCTTCGTGTCGACGAGGTGGCCCTCGATGTCGTAGTGGCCGTCCTCGCGCCGATAGCCACGGATCTCGACCGCGCGGGTGTGCAGCAGCTCCCGCGCGATCGCGGACCCGATGCCCGGCATCAGGCCGGCGTCGCGGCCGCGGCCTTGCGAGCCTCGCGGATGGCGGCGGCGAACTCGGCGCCGTTCTGGTAACGCTGCCCTTCGAAATCCTTGGCGAGCGCCCGTTCGATGATCGGAACGACCCACTCGGGAAGCGACGCGTTGATCTCGCGGATCGGCGGATGCGGGTTGTTGGCGATGGCGAACATGAGCTGCGTCATCGACTCGCCCTCGAACGGCAGGCGCCCCGTGAGCATCTGGTAGAGCGTGACGCCGAGCGAGAAGAGGTCGCTGCGCCCGTCGATCCGCTTGCCGCCGAGCTGCTCGGGCGACATGTACGAGGGCGTGCCCAGCACCATGCCGGTCTTCGTCTTAGACGAGTCGGTGATCCGTGCGATGCCGAAGTCGGTCACCTTCACGGTGTCGCTCTCCAGCTCGTACATGATGTTCGCGGGCTTGATGTCGCGATGCACGATGCCCATCGAGTGCGCGTAGCCCAGCGCGTCGCCCACGCGTTCGACGATCGAGAGCACCTTGTCGGGCGGCAGCAGGTTGGGCTGCTTCACGTACGGGCTCAGGTCCTTGCCCTTCAGGAATTCCATGGCGATGTAGCACAGGTCGTGCTCCTCGCCCGCGTCGTAGATCGTGACGATGTTCGGGTGCGTGAGGCGCCCGGCCGTCTCGGCCTCGCGGAAGAAGCGCTCCTTGGCTTCCGTGAGCTCGTCGGCCTCGAACTCCGCCGAGAGCGCCATGGTCTTGATCGCCACCACGCGGCCGATCTTCGGGTCCTTGCCGCCGTAGACCACGCCCATCGCGCCCTTGCCCAGCTCCTTCTCCACCTGGTAGCGCCCGAGCATCGGCTTCTCGTTGGCCGCGCCGCCCTCGAGGACCATGGTGCTCGCGTTGGTGCGTGCCGCCGCCGAGCCGCCGAGGATGATCGTCTCCGAGAGCTTCTTCGCGCGGTTCAGGCGCTCCTCGATGTCGCGGAACTTGGCGTTGTAGGTCGCCATGTACCGGAAGCAGCTCTCCGCCTTGTTGAACTGGCGGCGGCGCTCGAAGTCGAGCGCGAGGTTGTAGAGGTTCTCCATCACCTCGTCGTTCAGCGGCGCCTTGCGGAACTTGTCGAAGGCCATGTCGAGCTGGCCCTGCTGCTGGAAGGCGAGACCCAGCATGCGGTTGGATTCGGCGCCCGCGAGATCGGCCGCCTCCTTGCCGCGCTCGGTCACAAGGTAGCGCTTGGTCGTGAGCGCCGCGTGTCCCACGACGAGGAGCGTGATCGGGAGCATGAGCTGGATCCACATCCCCGCGCCCACCATGAGCCCCAGGTGCGCGGCGAAGAGCGCCACGAAGAGCCCGGCCGTGAGCATCGCGCCCTTGCCCGCGGAAAGCCGCGGCAGCAGCGCGGTGATGTACGCGCCCACGAGCAGGAACGCCGCCAGCGTGGCGAGCGCGCCCCAGGTGGGCGTGACGAAGAAGTGCTCCTGCAGGATCGAGGAGACCGAGTGCGCGAGAGTCTGCACCGGGCTCATGCCCGCGGAGATCGGCGTGACGGTCGAGGCGCCGATGCCGGAGGCGGTCGCGCCGATCAGCACGATCTTGTCGGCGTACTTCGATGCCGGGATCTTGCCCGTGTACACGTCGAAGAAGGAATCCTCGGCGAAGGCCTTGTGGCCGTCGCGGTCCTTGTAGAAGTAGGTGTACATCTGCGTGTCGGCGTCGGTGCGGATGGTCTTGCCCCCGACCGAGACGCTCTCGCCCAGCTTCGCCTTGATGTCCTTGGCGGTGAGGTTGAGGCTCTTCGCGGCGAGCATGAGCGAGAGCGACGGGAAGTACTGGCCGTAGTAGTCGATCACCAGCGGCTCGTAGCGCGACGCGCCGTCGGCGTCGAGCACGCCCGTGAGATGCCCCATGCCGGCCACCGCGGTGCCGATCTGCTCGATCGGATACTGCACCGAGATGCCGTGGAGCGCGTTGCCGTCGGCGCTGGCGGAGCCGATCGCGTTCTTCGCGACGTATTCCGGGAGCGCCTTGTCCGGGCGGCCCTGGGGCGCGCCATAGCTCGCGTCGAAATTGATCGGCACGAGGACATTGCCGGCGCTCTTCACGCTGGCGGCGAGGCGCACGTCGCTATTCAGCGCGACGGACGCTTCGTTGAGGATCTTGCCGATCTCGGCCACCTCCGCCGGAGGCTGCATGCCCTGCGCGGCCGGCGTCTGCCCGCCGATGGGGGCCACGCCCTGCACTTCGGGCGCGGCCGGGGAATACGCCTTGTTGTAGACGTCGAGCATCTTCTCGACGTAGGCGAGGCCCGGATCCTTCTGCGGCTCGAAGAAGAACGTCGTGTTGCCGATCACCTTCGCCTTGGCGGCGACGAGCTGGTCGACGAGCTTCGCCTGCACTTCGCGAGGCCACGGCCAGCGGCCGATGTTGGCGATCGACTGGTCGTCGATGGCGATGATCGCGATCTTGTCGCTCGGCGTCTTCGACGTGGCTTTCACGCCGAGGTCGTAGGCCCAGCGCTCGAGCCCGGGAATCACGCCGGAAACCTGCGCGAAGACGAACACGGCGACGACGATCACCAGGCCGAAGAACCAGTCGGCCTTCCAGAATGCTGTTTTCATGAACTCCCCCTGAGTTCTCCCTATATCCCCATCATACCTAGGGTTTTTGGCGGGGGTTCACTTTCCCAGGTCGAGCTCCTCGCCGATTCCCTGGGCCCTTGCGAGCTTCGCCATTTCGGCGGCGATCACCAGGTCCTGGATCGCCATTCCCTGGGACTCGAAGAGGGTGATCTGTTCGGCACGGGTGCGCCCGGAGCGCGTGCCGGCGATCACTTCGCCCAGCTCCACCAGCATCCCACTGTGCAAGCGGCCTTTTTCCAGGGAGGGCAGCAGGTCGCCGGCCTCCTTCATGGCGCTCGGGCGCGAATCCACGACCACCGGATCGGCCTTGCGCACCGTCTCCTCGTCGATCTCCCGGCGCAGGAGCGAGTTGCTGCCGGCCGCGTTCACGTGCGTGCCGGGCGCGATCCACTCGCCGTCGAAGACCGGTGTTGCAGATGTAGTAATCGTGACCACGATGTCGCTGCCCTTCACCGCGTCCTCGGGCGACTTCGCCGGCACGACCTCCAGCCGGAGCTTCGCCTTCATCGCGCCGCAGAACCTGGCGACCTTCTCGGCGTTGCGGGAAAAGACCTTCACGCGCTCGAGCTTGCGCACGCTGGCGAGCGCCTCGAGCTGCCCCTCGGCCTGCCATCCGGAGCCGAAGATTCCCACCACCTTCGCATCGGGACGCGAGAGCCACTTGGCGGCAACGCCGCCCGCCGCGCCCGTGCGCATCATCCCCATGCGGTCGGCCTCGACGACGGCGTCCAGCCGCCCGTTCTGCGCGTCGAATGCGTAGACGAGGAACCTCACGCCTTCCTTGCTCGACGTATAGGCCTTGTAGCCGAACACGTTCGATCCGGGCACCGCGCCCTGGAGGATGTGCAGCGCCGCCTTGGGCAGCCGCGAGCGCTCGCGCGGCACGTCGATCGCGTTGCCGGTGGAGTACTCCTTGTGGACGCGCTCGACCAGCTCGATCGCGCGCGGCATGGTGAGCAGCCGCTCGATGTCGGCTTCGCGAAGCAGGATGGCCATGGGAGCGGCCTACGGGACGAGGATCGTCGAGCCCGTGGTCTTGCGCGCTTCCAGGTCGCGGTGCGCCTGCGCCGCGTCCTTCAACGCATAGGATTGGCGGGGCGCGACCTTCACCTTGCCCGAGACCACCATGTCGAAGAGGTCCTTGGCCGCGGCCACCAGCTCGTCGCGCTTCGCGGTGTAGCTGATGAGCGTGGGGCGCGTCACGTAGAGCGAGCCCTTCGCCGAGAGGATGCCCAGGTCCGTGGGACCCACGGGGCCCGAGGCGTTGCCGAAGCTCACCATGAGGCCGCGCGCCTGCAGGCAGTCGAGCGATTTCAGGAAGGTGTCCTTGCCCACCGAGTCGTACACGATCGGCACCTTCTTGCCGCCGGTGATCTCCATCACGCGCGCCTGGAAATCCTCCTTCGTGTAGATGATGGTGTGCGCGGCGCCGTGCTCGCGCGCGAGCTTCGCCTTCTCCTCGCTCCCGACGGTGCCGATCAAATTGATGCCGAGCGCCTTCGCCCACTGGCACGCGATGAGGCCGATGCCGCCGGCGGCCGCGTGGAAGAGGATCGTGTCGCCCGCCTTGGGCACGACGTGCAGGCGGCGCAGCAGGTACTGCACCGTGAGGCCTTGCAGCATCATGCTGCCGGCCTGCTCGAAGCTGATGCCTTCGGGGATCTTCACGAGCCGGTCGACGGGATGGATCTTGACCTCGGCATACGCGCCGATGGGGCCGTTAGCGTACGCGACGCGATCACCCGCCTTGAATTCGGTCACGCCCGCGCCGACCGCCTCGATCACGCCGGCGCCCTCGAGGCCGATGCCCGAGGGAAGCGGCAGCGGATAGAGCCCCGTGCGATGGTAGGTGTCGATGTAGTTGAGGCCGACCGCCTTTTGGCGGACCAGCGCCTCATTGGCGCCTGGCTGGGCGACGCTCACGTCCTCCCATTGCAGGACTTCGGGACCGCCGGTCTTGTGGAAACGGATTGCGTGCGCCATGGTCGTTGTCACCCCGGCGCAGGCCGGGGTCCAGGTTCGTTCGTTACGAGCCGAGAATTGTACCCGCCGCGACCCCTGCGCATTTCGCCCACTCGGCTGCGGCGACCTTCTTGCCCTCCTCAGGCTTCACCTTCGAGATCTCGACCTGCCCGCCCTGCGCGGTGATGCGGATCGATTCCGCGCCGACCTCGGTGATCTCGCCGATCTTGCCTTTCACCGCGCCGAACGTACGCACCAGGTGCTTCTTCGAGCCGAAGAGCTGCAACTTCTTGCCGCCGATCGTGGTCCACGCGCCGGGCGCGGGATCGGCGCCGCGGATGAGGTTGTGGATGAAGTCCACGTGGTTATGCCAGTTGATCCTCGCCTCGTTGGCGCGGAACCAGCCTTCGTACGAGGCCTTCGACTCGTCCTGCACGACTTCCTTGTGCTTGCCCGCCACGACGAGATCGGCGGCTTCCAGCATCGCCTTCACGCCCATGGGGAAGAGCCGGTCGAAGTACACGGTGCCGAGGGTGTCGTTCTCGGAGACGTCGGTTTCCTTCTGCAGGATG
>DATBEA010000481.1:0-3031 GCA_036276215.1 Usitatibacter sp. | reverse complement strand
GCACGCCGCGCGCACATCGCGCCGCGTTCCAGGAGAAGTGAGTTGGGAGACATCGCAGCACTGTTTCACGGTTTCGCGGTCGCGCTGACGCCGTTCAATCTGCTGCTCATGCTGATCGGCGTGAGCCTGGGCGTCATCATCGGCGTGCTGCCGGGGCTCGGCGGCGCCAACGGCGTGGCGATCCTGCTGCCGCTTACCTTCTCCATGGCGCAGCAGCCGGGCGGGCAGACGTCGGCCATCATCCTGCTGTCCTGCATCTACTGGGGCGCGCTTTTCGGCGGCGCCATCACCTCGATCCTCTTCAACATCCCGGGCGAGCCCTGGTCGGTGGCGACGACCTTCGACGGTTATCCGCTGGGGCAGAAGGGACGCGCGGGCGCGGCCTTGACCGCTGCGTTCACGTCGTCGTTCGTGGGCGCCCTCGTGGGCGTCCTGATGATCACGTTCCTCTCGCCGATCATCGCCAAGTTCGCGTTGCGATTCGGGCCGCCGGAATACTTCTCGGTGTACCTGCTCACCTTCTGTGCGTTCGTCGGCATGAGCAAGGGCTCTCCCTTCAAGACCATCTCGGCGATGATGCTGGGCTTCGCGCTCGCCGCCGTGGGCACGGACACGGTGACGGGGCAGCTGCGCATGACCTTCGGGCTCACGGTGCTCCTCAAGGGCTTCGACTTCCTGATCGCGGTGATCGGGCTCTTCGGCATCGGCGAGATCCTGCTCACGCTCGAGGAGGGTCTCGAGTTCAAGGGCGCCAGCGCCAAGCTGAACATGAAGGTGGTGATCGAGACCTGGAAGGAGCTTCCCCGCTACTGGAAGACCTCGATCCGCTCGGCCGCCGTGGGCTGCATGATGGGAATCGTCCCGGGCGGCGCCACGCCCGCGTCCTTCATGAGCTACGGCCTGGCGAAGAAGATGTCGCGCGACGGCGCCAAGTTCGGCACCGGGGTGGTGGAGGGCGTGGTGGCGCCGGAGACCGCCGCGCACGCGGCCGGCACCTCCGCGCTGCTGCCGATGATCACGCTGGGCGTGCCGGGCTCGCCCACGGCCGCCGTGCTCCTCGGCGGCCTGCTCATCTGGGGCCTGCAGCCCGGGCCGCTCCTCTTCGCCGAGAAGCCCGATTTCGTGTGGGGCCTCATCGCCTCGATGTACCTGGGCAACATCGTGGGGCTCATCGTCGTGCTCACCTGCGTGCCGCTCTTCGCCGCGATCCTGCGCGTGCCCTTCGCGATCATCATGCCGGTGATCATCGTGATCTGCGCGATCGGCGCCTACACGGTGCACAACTCGATGTTCGACGTCTGGCTCATGCTCGTCTTCGGCGCCGTGGGCTACGTGTTCAAGAAGCTCGACTATCCGCTGGCCCCGCTCGTGCTGGCGCTCGTGCTGGGCGACAACGCCGAGAACGCCTTCCGCCAGTCGATGCTCGACTCCCAGGGCGACATGAGGATCTTCTTCTCCAACAGCCTCGTGGGGACGATCACCACGCTGTCGCTCCTGCTGCTCTTCTGGCCCCTCATCTCGATGGGCCTGGACCTGCTGCGAAGCAAGCGGGCGAAGCACACCCGGGAGGAATAGCGATGCCCGTGATCGCGATGACCCAGGAGATGGCGAGCCTCGGCAAGGACGTCGCGCTCGGCGTCTCCGAGCGCCTGGGCCTGCAGCTCGTGCGCCACGAGGTGGGCGACATGGTCGCCGGGCGCATGCAGGTGAAGAAGAGCCTCATCCGGCGCATCCGCGAGGGCAAGGCCTCGAAGATCGAGAAGTGGGCGGCCGACGAGAAGACCATCTCCATCTTCACCGCCGAGGAGGTGTTCGACCTCGCCGTGAAGGGCAACGTGCTGATCCGCGGCTGGGGCGGGACGCTGCTGCTGCGCTCGGTGCCGC
Organism: Usitatibacter sp.; assembly: GCA_036276215.1. GTDB lineage: Bacteria > Pseudomonadota > Gammaproteobacteria > Burkholderiales > Usitatibacteraceae > Usitatibacter. The sequence continues at coordinate 1,147 of DATBEA010000481.1, read as the reverse complement.
ACATTGCCCGCATCCGCGTGTGCGCGCCGCTGGACGTGCGCGTGAAGCGCCTCATGGAGCGGCTGGAGACCGACGACGAGGACCTGGCGCGCCACGAGATCGAGGTCGACGACGCGGCGCGCGCCCAGCGCATGGGCGAGCACTTCGACGTGAAGTGGGGCGATCCGACCCTCTACGACCTCACGCTCAATACGGAGCGCGTCTCGATTCCGGGCTGCGTGGAGCAGGTGCTCGCGCTGCTCAAGCGCCCCGAGTTCCAGGAAACGCCCGAGTCGCGCCGCAAGCTCGCCGACCTCGCGGTGGAGGCGAAGGCGCGCGCCGCGCTGAAGGCTGACGAGCGCACCGCGGGCATCGACATTTCCCTGGACGTGGACGCCGGAGCCGTCGCGCTGCGCGGCATCGTGGTGGACGACCGCGAGAAATCCCTCGTCTCCGAGGTGGTGCGCGCCGTGCCGGGCGTTGCCTCCGTGCACGACGAGCTGCGAACGATGGCGGGCGGGCTTTTCAGGTTTCCGTCGCAGAAGAACTAGGGCGCAGAACAGTCGAGCCTGCGTTTGTGCTCGGGGCTACGCCAAAGGGCGCGGGCGCGGGAAATCTCGACCCGGCGCGTCTCCTCAAGCATGAGTGACACAACCGATCTTGTCGTCCTGGTCTCGGTCCGGGCGCGCCTCTCGAGATTTCCCGCAAGCCCTCCCCTTTGGCTTTCCGGCCGGCATTCGATCTCCATCCCGAATTTGAATTGGTGCGGCCGTGGCCTTCTGCCAGCGACACGCTAACCTTCGGTGAAACGCCACGGTAATGCCGGCTCTCGGCCAGAAGCAGACATGAGGGCAAATCGATAAATGTGAGTCGGCGAGGGGATTCGGTGAACGATGCGACTGGAACTTCAAGTTCGAAACGGGTGGGAAGCCGTCTTAGAGATGCGGGAATTACCGCTCTGGTGATGATCGCCGCGATCTACCTACACGGCCCGCTGAGCGCGTGGTGGTTCAGATTTTCGATCGAGGGCACGGCCTCAGATTATTCGTTTGCCGTCATTGAGCTGATTTGGGGCATGACCATAGGCGTAGCTATTGCCCTGTTGGTGCGTTCGGCGCGATTTATGGCATGGGCCCTAGGCTGCGGGATTCTCGGGGCTTTATATCTT
>DATBEA010000480.1:0-5986 GCA_036276215.1 Usitatibacter sp. | reverse complement strand
CGGCGATCTCGGGGGCGCGGAACTGGACGCACATCTGGCGAAGCTTCTCGATGCCCACGCCATGCTCGCCCGTGATGGTGCCGCCCACCTCGACGCACTGCTCGAGGATGCGCCCGCCCAGCTCCTCCGCGCGCTCCAGGTCGCCGGGACGGTTCGCGTCGTAGAAGATGCAGGGGTGGATGTTGCCGTCGCCCGCGTGGAAGACGTTGCCGACGAGCAGCCGGTACTCGGCGGCGAGCGCGTAGACGCGATCGAGCATGTCGGGCAGGCAGCGGCGCGGGATGGAGCCGTCGATGGCGTAGTAGTCGGGAAGGATCGTCGCCAGCGCGGCGAAGGCGCCCTTGCGCGATTTCCAGAGCCGCTCGCGTTCCTCGGCGTTGGCGGCCTGCCTCACCTCGGTCGCGCCGCAGCGCTCGAGCACGGCGCGCACCGCGCAAAGATCGGCGAGCGCTTCCTCGCTGCCGCCGTCCACCTCGGCGAGCAGCAGGGCCTGCGCGTCGGGCGGGAATCCGAGCGCCCAGCACTTCTCGCACGCGTCGATCACGATGCGGTCCATCATCTCGAGCGCGGCGGGGATGATGCCTTCGCCGATGATCTCGCCCACGGCCTGCGCCGCCTGCCGCACCGACGGGAACGCGGCCAGCAACGTCTCGGTGCGCTCGGGCAGCGGCAGCAGGCGCACGATCGCCTGGGTGATCACGCCCAGGTTGCCCTCGCTTCCCGTGAGGAGCGCCATGATGTCGTAGCCCGCGGCGTCGAGCGCGCGGCTGCCCGCCTCGATCACGTCGCCGTCGGCGTCGATCGCGCGGAGCGCGCACAGGTTGTGCGTCGTGAGCCCGTACTTGAGGCAATGCACGCCGCCGGAATTCTCGGCCACGTTGCCGCCGATGGAGCAGATCGACTGGCTCGAGGGATCGGGCGCGTAGAAGAGGCCATGCGGCGCGGCCACCTCGGAGACGAAGAGGTTGGCCACACCCGGCTCCACGGTCGCGGTGCGCGCGAGCGGGTCGACCTCGAGCACGCGGCGCATGCGCGAGAGCACCAGCAACACGCCATCGCGATGCGGTATCGCGCCTCCCGAGATGCTGGTGCCCGCGCCGCGCGAGACCACGGGCACTCCCAGCTCGCGGCACACGGCCACGATCGAGCGCACCTGCTCCTCGGTCTGCGCGAGCACCGCCAGCATCGGCGTCTCGCGATGGGCGATGAGCGCGTCGGTCTCGAAGGGCTTGAGCCCTTCCTCGTCGGCGATCAGCATGAGCGGCGGGCGGATGGCCGAGAGCCGCTCGAGGGTACGCACGCGCATCGGCGCCATCGCGACGGCGCTCATCAGAACCGCGGGATGTCGGGGTGCGGCAACGCGCCCGCCTTCGCGCGCATCGCGCCATACTCGGCGCAGCGGTGCAGCGTCGGCACGGCCTTGCCGGGGTTCAGCAGGCCCGGCGGGTCGAAGGCCGCCTTCACCGCGTGGAACTGCACCAGCTCGGCGGCGCGGAACTGCGTGCACATCTGGTTGATCTTCTCGATTCCCACGCCGTGCTCGCCGGTGATGGTGCCGCCCACCTCGACGCACATCTCGAGGATGTCGCCCGCGAAGCGCTCCGTGGTCTCGAGCTCTCCGGGGATGTTCGCGTCGTAGAGGATGAGCGGGTGGAGGTTGCCGTCGCCCGCGTGGAACACGTTCGCGCAGCGCAGGCCGTAGCGCTCCGAGAGCTCCTCGATGCGCTTCAGCACCCTCGCGAGCGCCCCGCGCGGGATCGAGCCGTCGATGCAGTAGTAGTCGGGCGAGATGCGCCCCACCGCGGGGAACGCGGCCTTGCGGCCCGACCAGAAGCGCAGCCGCTCGGCCTCGTCGCGCGAGCACTGGATGCGCGTGGCGCCGCTTTCGCGCAGGATCGCGGTGAGCTGCTCGATCTCGTGGGCGACTTCCTCGCGCGAGCCGTCGGATTCCACGAGCAGGATCGCCGCCGCCTCCAGGTCGTAGCCCGCATGCACGAAGCCCTCGACGGCTTCGGTTGCGAGGCGATCCATCATCTCGAGGCCCGCGGGCACGATGCCGGCGCCGATCACCCGCGCGACCGCTTCGCCCGCGCTCTCCACGTCGGGGAACGAGGCCATGACGACCTGGGCGAGCTCGGGCCTGGGCAAGAGCTTCACCGTCACCTCGAGCGTGATCGCGAGCAGGCCCTCGGAGCCGGTCGCGAGCGCGATGAGGTCGTAGCCGGGCGCGTCCAGCGCGTCGCTTCCCAGCTCCAGCACGTCGCCCTCGATGGTGATGGCGCGGACCTTGGCCACGTTGTGGACCGTGAGCCCGTACTTGAGGCAGTGCACGCCGCCGGAATTCTCGGCCACGTTGCCGCCGATCGAGCACGCGATCTGGCTCGAGGGATCGGGCGCGTAATAGAGGCCATGGTGCGCGACGTGCTGGGAGATCGCGAGGTTGGTCACGCCGGGCTGCACGCGCGCGCGGCGCGCGAGCGGATCGACCGCGACGATGCGCTTGAACCTGGCGAGCGAGAGCAGGATTCCATCCACGAGCGGAAGCGCGCCGCCCGAAAGGCCCGTGCCCGAGCCGCGAGCCACCACCGGAGTCTTCGTCTCGACCGCCACGGCCAGGACGGCGGCCACCTGCGCCTCGTCCTGCGGGATCGCCACGGCGAGCGGCGTGGCGCGGTAGGCCGAGAGCCCGTCGCACTCGTAGGGCTTGAGCGCCTCCGATCCGACCAGCAACGAGGGCGGAGGCAGCGTTCGCGCGAGCCGCGCGGCGACTTCGGTCATGCGTCGATTATCCCACGGAGCGAGGCCCAGGCTCGCGCCTAGCTCATCACCGATATCTGCTCGTTGGCCTTCTCCAGGCGCTCGACCAGCGTGTTGAGGAAGCGCTCGTCGAAGAGCCGCCGGCAGGAAAGGGAAGCCTGGCGCAAATCCTCGGCACGGACCTTCATGACGATCGCGTCGGAGGTCGTGGTGACCGTCGCCGACCGGTGCGGGTCGCCCTTCGCCGTGAGGTAGGACATCTCGCCGAAGCAGTCGCCCGCGGTGAGCACCGAGAGCGTCTTCTTGCCGCGAGTCACGCGCACATAGCCCCCGGCGAGGATGAAGAACGAATCGCCGTGGTCGCCTTCCTTGATGAGGTGCGTGTCGGGCTTGAACTTGGCCCACTTGGTGAGCTTGAGGGCCTCCCAGAGCTCGTTCTCCGGGAAATCCTTGAAGAAGGGAAGGTTCTTCATCACGCTGAAGCGCTCGGTGTCGCTCTGCTCGCGCTTCTCCTCGGCCTTGTGCTCCTTCTTCCAGATCTCGGCCAGCGCCGCGCCGAACTCGTCCCACGTCGCGAATCGCTTCGACGGGTCCTTGGACATCGCCTTCATCACGACGGCGTCGAGCTCGGGCGAGATGCCTTTCCTGTGCGTCGAGGGCGGCTCGGGATCGGTGTTCACGATCTGGTAGATCACGGAGAGCGTGTTGGCCCCCGAGAACGGAAGCCTGCCCGCGAGCAGGTAATACATCACCACGCCCATGGCGTAGATGTCGGTCAGGTGCGAGGCCTGCACCCCGCCCTGCACGAGCTCCGGCGACATGTACGCGGGCGAACCCACGTTGGTGATGACGGTGCGGTCCGAGACCTTGTTGATCGAGGCGCCGAAGTCCGCGATCTTGATCTCGGTGCCGTCGGTGTGGAGGATGTTGCCGGGCTTGATGTCGCGGTGCGTGAGGCCCAGCGACTGCGCGAACGCCAACGCGCGCACGCACTTGAAGCTGATCTCGGCCACCTCGCGCGTCTCGAGGAGCGCCTCCGGCTTGCAGAACTTCTCGAGGGTGCCGCCCTCGACGAACTCCATCACGATGTAGCTGTACTTGTCCTCCACCACCGCGTCGTAGATCTGGATGATATGCGGGTGGTTGAGCTTCCCGGCGAGGGCCGCCTCGTTCAGGAACATGCTCTTGTAGAGGGCGCCGTCCTCGCTGCTCTTGAGCGCCTCCGGGAAGGCGACCTTGATGGCGACCTTGCGCTGGGCGAACGGGTCGTCGGCCAGGTAGACCTTGCCCGTGGCGCCACGCCCCAGCTCGCGCAGGAGGTGGTACTTGCCGATGGACTGCATCGTGGTCATGCGGGGCGCCGGTGGACGGAAGCCCTGTGGCCGGGCCTCATGGACGGCGATTATCGCTTAAACGCGACGTTCGTTCACCCTTCGGCCCCGCCGAGGACCCGCGATCCGTCAGGAACGATCCTTGCCCACGGCCGCGTTGCCCGCCGGCGCTGCGACGATGCGCCAAACCGTGTTGCCCACGTCGTCAGCCACGACGAGCGCGCCGCTTCGCTCGACGGCGACGCCCACCGGACGGCCGCGCGCCTGTCCGTCCTTCACGAATCCGGTGACGAAATCCACCGGCTTGCCGACCGGGCGCCCATCGCGGAACGCGATGAAGACGACCCGGTAGCCGTTGAGGACAGGCCGATTCCAGCTGCCGTGCTCGCCCACGAACGCGCCGCCGCGGAACTCGGGGGGAAATGCGGTCCCGTCGTAGAACGCGAGGCCCAGCGGCGCCACGTGGGAGCTCAAGCCGTAGTCGGGCGCGATCGCCGCCTTCACGAAGTCATCGCGTTGCGGCCGCACGCGTGGATCCACGTGCTGGCCCCAATAGCTGTAGGGCCAGCCGTAGAACGCGCCACGCTTCACCGACGTCATGTAATCGGGAACCAGGTCGGCCCCCAGCTCGTCGCGCTCGTTCACGACGGCCCAGAGCGTGTCGCTGCCCGGATAGAACGTGAGGCCGTTGGGATTGCGCAAGCCGCTCGCGAACTCCCGATGGGCACCGGTCTCGCGATCGACCTCCCAGATCGCGGCGCGATCGCGCTCGGCGTCCGGGCCGCGCTCCCCGGCGTTGCTGTTCGACCCCACGCCGACGTAGAGCTTCGAGCCGTCGGCGCTCGCCGTGAGGCTCTTCGTCCAATGGTGGTTGATGTCGCCGGCCGGCAGGTCGACAAGCTTCACGGGCGGCCCGCCGATCCTGTCCTGCCCGACCCCATAGGGCACGCGCAGGATCGCATCGGTGTCCGCGACATAAAGGCTGTCTCCCACGAGCACCACGCCGAAGGGCGAGTTGAGATGGTCGACGAGCACCGCGGGCGGCGTCGCTGCGCCGCTCCCGGCGCGCACGAGCAGGATGCGATTGCTCGGGCCGCCCCCGCTGCCGCCGTGGGCCTTGGACTCGATCCACGCCATCACCGGGCGCTTGGGACGCTCCACCGGCTCCTTCGCGTCCTTCTTCGATTCGACGATGAGCAGGTCGCCGTTGGGCAACGGGTATACGTTGCGCGGGTTCGACAGTCCCGAAGCCACGGCCTCGATGCGAAAACCCGACGGCACGGCGGGCGTTTCGCCCTGGCGCCATGGGATCACCTTGGGCACTTTCATTTGCGGCAGCAGGCTGTGCGAGGGCTCGGGCAACGCGGGCGTGGGGCCGTACTGGGATGCAGGATCGATGCCGCTTCCGCTATCGCAGGCCACGAGCCAGAGGCACGCGAAGATCGACGCTGCGAAGGCGAGCCTCATCGCCATGCCCCCTGCGGATCTTCCCGGCGCATCGGCGAGAGCCACACCGCACCTACGGATGCGAGGGCGAGAATCGCTCCCGCGACGGAAAGCGCCAAGCCGGCCGGCATGACCGCGGTCCAGCCGTCCGCCGTGTGGACGAACGAGTTGACGAGCTCGATCGCGACGGCGATGAAGAAGAGCCATGCGTGAACGCGGCCGAGCACCCACCGGCCCGCGGCACGGTTCCACAGGAGCTCGACGATGAACGCGAGCCCGGTGACCACGCCGAATGCGACGCCCGCGGCGATCAACCACTCGGAAAAGTGCAGCCACATGAGGTATTCGCTCATCCCGTAGAGGCCATCCGTGACGGCCGCCGCGACGAAGCAAACCACGGACACGGGAAACAGCAGCAGGCGAATCGGGAACATCCTGATTGGAGGAGATCC
>DATBEA010000479.1:0-17213 GCA_036276215.1 Usitatibacter sp. | reverse complement strand
GATCCTGCAGGCGCTCGAGGCGGGCACCGGCGTGATGCTGCTGGTGCCGATGCGCGAGGCGCTCGCCACGGCCGCGCGCGGCGTCCGCGAAGGCATGCCGCTCGCGCGCGCGCTGCAGGCGACCCGCGCCTTCCCGCCGGTGATGGTGCACCTCATCGCGAGCGGCGAGACGAGCGGGCGCCTCGACGAAGCGCTCGAGCGCGCCGCGCGCCAGCAGCAGAACGACATCGCCACGCGCCTCGCGGCTTTCGCCGCGGTGTTCGAGCCGGCGATGATCCTCCTCATGGGGCTGGTGGTGCTCACGATCGTGCTCTCGATCCTGCTGCCCATCTTCCAGCTGAACACACTGGTGGGACGATGACGAAGAACCGTGGTTTCACCCTCATCGAAGTCCTCGTCGTCGTGGCGATCCTCGGCATCCTCGCCGCCATCGTGGTGCCGCAGATCATGGATCGGCCCGACGAGGCGAAGCGCGTGGCCGCCAAGGCCGACGTCGCGGCGATCGTGCAGGCGCTCAAGCTCTACCGCCTCGACAACGGCGGCTACCCCTCCACCGACCAGGGGCTCGGTGCGCTCGTGCAAAGGCCCACCACCACGCCCGTGCCGCCCAACTGGAACCAGAAGGGCTACCTCTCGAAGCTTCCCAGGGACCCGTGGGGCGGCGATTACCAGTACCTGAGCCCCGGCGTGAAGGGCGAGATCGACGTGTTCAGCCTGGGCTCCGACCATGCTCGCGGCGGAGAAGGCAATGCGGCGGACATCGGCAACTGGGACTGACGGCTTCACGCTCGTCGAGATCCTCGTCGTGGTGGCGATCACGGGGGTGATCCTCGCGGTCGTCGCGGCGAACCTCTTTCCCGACGAGCGCCAGGTCGCGCGCCGCGAGTCCGGCGAGCTCGCCCTCGCGGTGGAGAAGGCGCGCGACGCCGCATGGTTCGGCGGGCGCCCCGTGGCGCTCGGCTTCACCGAGGGCGCGCTGCAGGCGTGGCGGCTCTCGGGCGACACCTGGGAGCCCGACGGCGAACATGCCCTGCGCCTGGATTCCTCGCTGCACGTGACATCCCTCAACGTGGACGGCCAGGCGCTCAAGCAAGGCGAGCGCCTGGTCTTCCTGCCCGACGGCCTGGGCACGCCGTTTCGCATCACGCTCGATGTCCGCGGCGTGCCGTGGTCCATCGACGGCGATGCGGCGGGCGCGGTCACCTTGAGCGAGGGCTAGCGTGCGCTCGCGCGGCTTCACGCTGATCGAGGTGCTGGTGGCGATCGCGATCCTCGCCATCGCCCTCGCGGCGACCACGCGCGCGGCGAGCGTGGCCACCGACGGCGCGCTCGAAACGCGTGAGCGGCTGCTCGCCACGTGGGCCGCCGAGAACCGCGTGGCGGACCTTCGCGCGCGCCGCATCTATCCGCCGGTCGCCACGACGCGCATCGACGCGACCGAAGGCAACCTGGCGCTTTCCATCGAGGAGACCGTCTCCGAAACCGCCAACCCCGCGATCCGCCGCGTGGAGCTCGCCGTCTCCGAAGCGGCCGACACGTCGCACGTGCTCACGAGGCTCGTGGCCTATGTCGCGCCCTAGGGCCGCGGGATTCACGCTGGTCGAGCTCCTCGTGGCGCTCGCCATCTTCGCCGTCATCGCGGGATTCGCCTACCGGGGCCTGGACTCGATGCTCGAGAGCCGCGCGGCGCTCGAGCGCGAATCGCGCAAGTGGCGCGACGTCTCGCTCTTCGTCGCGCGCTACGAGCGGGACCTGGCCGCGGTGATCGACAAGCGCGTGGCGATCGGCCCGAGCGGCACGCGGCTCATGCCGCTTTCCTCGCTCACCGAGTCCACGTCCTCGCCGCCGGGCCTCGCGTTGAGCCGCTCCGGGAGCCCGCTGCAGGACAGCGCGCTCGCAGCCCCCCAGCGCATTGCCTACCGATTCCGCGAGGGCAAGGTCGAGCGCCTCGCCTGGGCCGGCATCGACGCGGCGCCGCGCGACGAGCCCGCCGGGGTGCCCGTCTTCAATGGCGCCACGAGCCTGGCGTTCCGCTTCCTCGATGCGCAGGGCGAATGGCGCTCCACGTGGGGCGCGCCGGGCAGCAGCGAGATCGCCCTTCCCGCCGCGGTGGAGATGACCCTCGACCTCGCGAGCGGCGAGCGGATCACGCGCCTCGTCGACCTGCCGGGGACGCAATGAGGTCCCAACGGGGTGTGGCCGCCATCACCGCGATCCTCATCGTCGCGGTCGCCGCCACGGCGGCTACCCTCATGCTCTCGCAGCAATCGGCGATGCTCGGCCAGACGGCGCTCGTCACCGCGCGCGCGCAGGCCGACCTCTACGCGCGCGCGGGCATCGACTGGTCGCGCGGCATCCTCGCCGCCGACGCGGCGCGGTCGGGCACCTACGACGGGCTCGACGAGGATTGGGCCCAGCCCCTGGCGGCGATGCCCGTCGAGCGCGCGGTCGTCTCGGGCGCGATCGAGGACGAGCAGGGCAAGTTCAACCTGAACAACCTCGTGGACGGCAACTCGCGAAGCGAGGCGGACGTGCTCGCTTTCCAGCGCCTGCTCGCATCGCTCGGGCTCCCGCTCGAGCTCGCCGACGCGGTGGTGGACTGGATCGACCTGGACAACGACCTCTCCGGCTCGGGCGGCGCGGAGGATCCCTACTATCTTTCGCTGGCGAGGCCCTACCGCGCGGCCAACGCGCCCATGGTCCAGGTCGAGGAGCTCTATCGCGTGCGCGGGTTCGACGCGGCCACCGTCGCGAAGCTGCGCCCCTATGTCACCGCGCTCTACGCGGGACCCGGCAAGCCCATCCCGGTGAACGTGAACACCGCGCCCGACCTCGTGCTGGCCGCGATGATGCCCGCGATGTCGAAGGGAAAGATCGACGCCTTCATCGCCGTTCGCGCGAGGGAGCCGCTCAGGAACGCGGCCCAGCTCGCCGCGTGGGTCCAGGGACTGCCCGGAGGCCCGCCCACCTCGATCGGCGTGACGAGCAGCTTCTTCTCGGTGCGCATCCGCGTGTCGCAGGACGACGTGCAGCTCGCCCAGGACGCGGTGCTCCAGCGCACGGCGGGCAACGTCGCCGTCGTCTGGCGCCGGCCGATCTACTGAGCATGAAGCTTCGCGTCTTCCTGCCTTCCATCGAGCGCCCGGACGCGGCGACCCGCTTCGCGTGGATCCTTTTCGATGCGCGCGGCAACGTGCTGCGCGAGGAAACGACGCCCCTCGCCGAAGCGCCCCGCGCCGAATCCTGCGAGGCGGTGCTGCCCGCCTCGCGCGTGCTCTTCGCTCGCCTGGCGCTCCCGCGGGTCGGAACCGCCACGCTTCGCGAGTTGCTGCCCTTCGCCGTGGAGGACCGCCTACTCGCCGATCCCTCCCACATCCATGCCGTGGCGGGACCGCGCGGCGAATCGGGCGAGGCCGTGGTCGCGGTGGTGGACCGAGGGTGGCTCGATGCGATGCTTGCGGCGCTTCGCCGCGCGGGACTTTCCGCTTCGCAGGCGTGGGCGGAAAGCGCGCTCCTCGCGGCCGGGCGCGGCACGTGGCACGTGGCATGGTCCGAACGCAGCGGGATGCTCGTGGACGACGACGGCGTCGCGGCCACCTTCGATCACGACGTGTCCGGGGCGCTGCCGCTGGCGCTGCGGCTCGGATTGGACGAAGCGTCGGCCCGCAACGCCCGACCGGAAGCGGTCCACGTGCACATGCAGGGCAATGCGAGCCCGCCCGACCTGGCGCGCTGGAGCAGCGAGGCCAACATCGCCTTCGAGCCCGGCGCGCGGTGGGAAGACCTGGCGCGGGAGGCGCCGCGAGCGCCCATCGACCTTCTCCAGGGCGAATTCGCGCTGCGCCGGCGAGCACTGATCCGCCTGCCGCGCGCGGCGCTCGTCATCGCCGCGCTGATCGCCCTGCTGCAGCTCGCCTTCGTGGCCGTCGATGCGGCGCGCCTGGAGCACGAGCGGCGCCGCCTCGAAGGCGAGCGCGAGGCGCTCTTCCGCGACGCGTTCCCCGAGGCGAAGGTCGTCGTCGATCCCGACCTGCAGATGAGGCGAAACCTCGACGCGCTGCGCCGCACGCACGGGCTCACGGTGGAGGACGATTTCCTGGGCAAGCTTTCGCAGGCGGCCCTCGGACCGGGCGGCCCGGCGCGTTCCATCGCCTACACCGCGGGCAAGCTCACGCTCGAGCGCGGCACGCCCGGCGCGCGGGAGGCGAGCCGGTGAGCATCGCGTCCATCTGGCAGGCGCGTCCTCTCCGCGAGAGGAGCGCCATCGCCGCGGGGCTCGTGGTGGTGGGCGCCATGCTCGTCGTGGCGCTCGCATGGATTCCACTCGAGCGCACGCGCACGCGACTTGCGGCGGAGCTTCCGGCGCTGCGGGCCTCGGTCGACCAGCTGCGGCGCGACGGCGCGGAGGCGAAGCGCCTGCGCGCCATGGCCCCGTCCATCCCCATCAATCCCTCGCCCCTCGCCCCGCTCATCGCCTCGAACGCCTGGGCACGGGAGCTGCCGGGCGTACAGCTCAGCGTTCCCGACGAGAAGCACGTGAAGATCGCCGCCGCCGACGTGGGATTCACCGCGCTCCTCGACTGGCTCGTCACCGCGCAGGCGGCACACGGGCTTCGCGTGGAATCCGCGCGCATCGATGCGCTGCCCGCGCAGGGGCACGTGCGCGCCGAGCTCGTGCTCGCGAGGCCCTAGGCGTTGCGCCCGCGCGCGATCGCCCTCGTGGGCGCCATCGGCTACGCGGCGTTCCTCGTGGTGACGGTGCCGGCGAGCTGGCTCGCGGCGCGGATCTCGGCGGCAAGCGCGGGCGCGGTGCGCCTGGAGGATCCGCAAGGCACGCTCTGGAGCGGGAGCGCGAGCGCCACCCTCGAGAGCGCGGCAGGACGCTTCGTGCTCGATCGCGTGCAATGGCGCTTCGCGCCCGCCGAGCTCGCCGCCGGCCGCATCGCCTTCGACGTCTCGGCCGCCGCGAAAGGCCTGGACGCGACGCTGCGCGCGGGGCGCGGCGTTTCCGAATGGGTCGTGGGCCATGCCGCGGCCACGATCGACGCCTCGATCGCGGCCACGGTCCTGCCACTCCTCGCCGCGTGGCATCCGGAAGGCCGCGTGAGCCTGGCCGCGGACGGCTTGCGGTGGAGCAACTCGGGGCAGGCGAGCGGCACGGCGCGCGTCACCTGGGATGGCGCGGCGGTCTCGCTTTCGACCGTGAAGCCCCTGGGGCGCTATGCGATCGATGCCGCGGCCAACAATGGGCCGGCGAACGTGAGCGTCACCACGATCGAGGGCCCGCTTCGCATCACCGGCAAGGGCACTTTCTCCTCGCCTTCGCGCTTCGCCTTCAGCGGCGAGGCTCGCGGGGAAGGGCCCCAGGCCGCCGCCCTCGACCCGCTGCTCGACCTCATGGGCCCGCGGCGCGCCGACGGCTCCCGGGCGATCGAGGCGCGCTCCGGACCTTGACCGCTCCCCGCTTCGATCCGCCGTGGTGGCTGCGCGGACCCCACGCGCAAACGGTCTATGCGGCGATCGCGGTGCGCGCTCCGCGCGTCGAGCTGCGCCGCGAGCGCTGGGACACGCCCGACGGCGACTTCGTCGACGTGGATTTCCTCGATGGCCCCGCGGGCGCTCCGTGGCTGCACCTCTTCCACGGCCTCGAGGGCTCGTCGGAGTCGCCGTACGCGCGCGCGCTCATGGCCCACGCGCGCGACCACGGCTGGCGCGGCAGCGTCATGCACTTCCGTGGCTGCAGCGGCGAGATGAATCGCCTGGCGCGCGCCTATCACTCGGGCGACACCGCGGAGGTCGAGTGGGTGCTGGAGCGCGTGCGCGGCGTCGCGGCGAGGCCGCTGCACGCAGTGGGTGTCTCCCTCGGCGGCAACGCGCTCGCGAAGTGGCTCGGCGAAGCGGGCGAGAACGCGCGCGCCGTGGTGGAGAGCGCCGCCGTCGTCTGCGCCCCGGTGGACCTCATGGCCGCGGGCGACGCGCTGGGCCGCGGCTTCGGGCTCCTCTATACGCGCCATTTCCTCGCCACGCTGAAGCGCACCGCGCTCGCCAAGCTCGTGCGCCATCCCGGCCTCTACGACGCCTCGCGGGTGCGCGCCTCGCGCACGCTGCGCGAGTTCGACAACCTGGTCACGGCGCCCCTGCACGGCTTCCGCGACACCGACGACTACTGGACGCGCGCGAGCGCCAAGCCCTGGCTTTCGCGCATCGCGGTGCCCACGCTCCTCGTGAACGCCCGGGACGACCCGTTCCTGCCGGAAAGCGCGCTGCCCACGGAACGCGAGGTCTCGTCCGCGGTCAAGCTAGAATTCACGCCTCGCGGGGGGCACGTGGGCTTCGTCTCGGGCCCCTTTCCCGGCGAGATCTCCTGGCTTCCGCGCCGCATCTTCCATTTCCTCGAAAAGCACGAATGAATCCCATCGCTCCCGAGATCTTCAAGGCCTACGACATCCGTGGCATCGTCGACCGCACTTTGACGCAAGACGGCGTGGAGCAGATCGGGCGCGGCCTCGCCGTCCTGGGATCGCGAAAGGGCGTCACCCGTTTCGTGATCGGGCGGGACGGCCGGCTCTCGGGCCCGCGGCTTTCCACGGCGCTCGCCCGCGGCCTCACCGCGGGCGGCATGGACGTGATCGACATCGGCGTCGTGGCCACGCCCATGGTCTATTTCGCCACCCACCACTTCAAGACCGGGAGCGGCGTCATGGTCACGGGCAGCCACAATCCGCCCGACTACAACGGCCTCAAGATGATGGTCGCGGGCGACACCCTTGCCGCCGAGGCGATCCAGGAGCTGCGCAAGGTCGTGGAGGCCCTCCCCGCGCAGGCCGGGACCCAGCCCAGGCGCGGAAGCGTTTCGCAGGAAGACATCAAGGAGGCCTACCTCACCCGCATCGCGTCCGACGTGAAGGTCTCGCGCCCCATGACCATCGCGGTCGATTGCGGCAACGGGTCGCCCGGCGCCGTGGCCCCGGAGCTTTTCAGGCGCCTGGGCTGCAAGGTGATCGAGCTTTTCTGCGAGGTGGACGGAAGCTTCCCGCACCACCATCCGGATCCGTCGAAGCCCGAGAACCTCGAGGACCTGATCCGCAAGCTCGCTGCGAGCGACGCCGAGCTGGGTCTCGCCTTCGATGGCGACGGCGACCGCCTCGGCGTGGTGACCAAGAGCGGCAAGATCATCTATCCCGACCGCCAGCTCATGCTCTTCGCCGCCGAGGTGCTGGGCCGCAATCCCGGCGCCGAGGTGATCTTCGACGTGAAGTGCACGCGCAACCTCTTCCCGTGGATCCGCGAGCACGGCGGCAAGCCCCTGCTGTGGAAGACGGGACACTCCCTCATCAAGTCGAAGCTGAAGGAGACGGGCGCGCCGCTCGCCGGCGAGATGAGCGGGCACCTCTTCTTCAAGGACCGCTGGTACGGCTTCGACGACGGGCTCTACGCGGGCGCGCGCCTGCTGGAGATCGTCTCGCGTGAGCGCGACGCTTCGGCGGTGCTGGAGGCGCTGCCGGATTCCATCTCCACCCCGGAGCTCAACATCGCGCTCGAGCGCGAGGGCGAGAACCACAAGCTCATCGCCGAGCTGCAGAAGAGCGCGAGATTCGACGGCGCCACCGACGTGAATACCATCGACGGGCTGCGCGTGGAATACCCGGACGGATTCGGCCTCATGCGCGCCTCCAATACGACCCCCGTGATCGTGCTGCGCTTCGAGGCCGATTCGGACAAGGCGCTCTCGCGCATCCGCGAGGACTTCAAGCGCGTGCTGCACGGGGCGCGCCCGGAGCTGAACATCCCCGCCTAGAGCGAGGAGCAGCCGGACGACGCGACGCGCAGGACGGCCTCCTGGCCGAAGCGCGACTTGTACTGCGAAGCGATCGCGGCGACGTCCCGCGCCGACTCCTCGCCTGGCGCGTGCACGATCGAAAGCACGAACGATCTTTCCCGGACGACCTCGCCCGATGCGCCGCGCCACTGGCCCGATGCCGGCCAGGTCGTGAAGCCCTGCGGGAAACGCGGCGCAACGACTTCGCCCAGGAAGGCGGCCCATTGCGCGTCGCTCACGGCGCCGCCGGGGCGATCGGTGCCGAAGAAGAGGGTCTCGGTGACGGCCGCTCGTCCGCCGTCCGGGCATCGCAGGGGTCCGGGCGCCTCGCAGGCGGCGAGCAGCAATGCGAGGAGCAACGCGAGGCCGCGCATCAACGCGCCTTCACCGCCGTCGCCTCGATCTCGATCTTCATGCGAGGATCGGCGAGGCCGGCCGAGATCATCATCGCGGCCGGACGCACCTCGCCGAAGTACTTGCGAAGGACGGGCCAGCACCTCTCGAATTGGCTCGCGTCCGGCAGCACGTACACCACGCGCACCACGTCGGCCAGGCTGGCGCCCGCCTGCCTCAGCGCGGCGTCGATGTTCTTCAGGCATTGATCGGCCTGCGCGGCGATGTCCTCCTCGATAGTCATCTTCGTGTAGTCGAACCCCGTGGTGCCGGAGACGAAGACCCAGTCGCCCGCCACCACGGCGCGCGAGTATCCGATGTCGCGCTCGAATGTCGATCCCGAACTGATCAGCTTGCGGTCCATCGCGGCGCGCCTCCTGGAAAACGGGGTGCGGATTGTCGCACGACAAGGGCGATTCAGTGGATGTCGACCCAGGTGGGCGCGTGGTCGCTCGGCTTCTCGCGGCCGCGATGCTCTCGATCCACCCCGGCGGCGCGCAATCGCGAGGCAAGCGACGGGCTCGCGAGCAGGAAGTCCATGCGAAAGCCCGCGTTGCGGCGAAAGGCGTCCGCGTTCACCCAGAAGGTATAGATGCGCTCGGTGGGATGGAAATGCCGCGTCGTGTCGATCCAGCCTTGGGCCAGGAGCCGCCGGTACGCGTCCTGGGTCTCGGGCTGCAGCACCGCATCGAAGCGCCAGGCCCACGCGTTGTAGATGTCCGCCTTCGTGGGCACGACGTTCAAGTCGCCCGCGAGGACGACCGGCTTGCCCGAGGAGAGCAGCGCGCCGGCATGGGCGATCAGCCGCTCGAACCACGCAAGCTTGTAGTCGAATTTGGGACCCGGTGCCGGGTTGCCGTTGGGCAGGTAGACCGAGGCGACCGTGAGGCCGGCGACCTCGGCTTCGAGGTAGCGCGCCTGCACGTCCTCCTCGTCGCCGGGAAGCGCGCGCCGCACCTCGTGGATCGGCTCGCGCGCGAGGATCGCGACGCCGTGGTGCGAGCGCTGCCCGCGCCAAACCGAGTGGTAGCCCGCCTCCTCGATCGCGGCGCGCGGAACGCGCTCATCGCTCGTCTTGATCTCCTGCAAGCATGCGATGCCGGGACGCGTCTCGGCCAGCCATTCGAGCAACCGTGGCAGCCGGCCGTTCACGCCGTTCACGTTGTACGTCGCGACCCTCAATCCAGGGGCTGGATCTTGCCGTCCAGGTGGACCTGCACGACGTTGCTGGAATAGCCCGTGTCGTCGATCACGAAGGTGATGCGGCGCTTGGGCGGGAAGCTGGTGAGGATCGAGTAGCTCGAGCACGTCCCGAGCGAGGCCTCGAACTGGGCCTTCAGGATCTGGGGAAGCGTCTCGCAGGGCTTCGCCTGGGCGGCGTCCAGCACGCCACGGATGCGCAGGTAGAGCTGCGGGTTGGAATGCTCGATCGCCGCGAGGACGCCGGGGCGGTCCAGGTCCACGCCATGGGAGACCCACGGCCCGGCGTGGGCCGGAAGGAGGGCCGCTACCGCAAGGATCGGAAGCGCGATTGCACGCATGGTTCCTCCGAGGCAATGTCCTTCCGGCATTCTACGTCCGCCGGAGTGCCGTAGCGCAATGCTATTCTTGCCCGCGTGAACGCGTCGAATTCCCCGGCGCCCCCGACGAGCGGGCGAATGCCCCCATTCACCCGCCTCCAGGACCGCATCACCGTCTTCGTGGTGATGCTCCTGCTGGGCGCGCAGCTCGTGAGCTTCTTCATCGTGCGCTATGCGATCGAGTCCACCTCGACCGGCGCCATGCGCGAGGAGCTCGCCGCCGATGCCAACGTCTGGAGCTACCTCGTCGCCCACGAGCCCCAGGGCGCGGGAGACTCCCACCCCGGCGCGATGCGCGACCTGAAGCGGCTCACGGGAAGCGACGTCACGGTCGTTCGCCGCGAGGGCGGCGTGCCCCGCGTGGTCGCGACAACGCTCCCGACGCTTTCTCGCGCCGCGCTCGAGGCACGCCTGCCCACGCTGATGGAAGATCCCCGCTCCGTGGGCGGCAGCCGCGCCACCCTGGGCGAGACGTCCTACGCGTTCCTGGTGCGGCCGTTCGACGGTGCTTCGCTCGCCGTCCTCCAGCGCTCGACCAACGAGGTGCGCACCGCGGGCCTGCTGCTGGAAACGGCGCTCCTCGTCATCTCGGGCCTGGCGCTCGCCGCCACGCTCGTGGGCGGGATCCTCATCGCGCGGCGCATCACGCGGCCGGTGTCGCGCCTGGGCGACGCGGTGCGCGAGATCGAGCGCGGCAACTTCGCCGTGCGCATGGCCAGCAGCGATGCGGACGAAATCGGCGAGCTCGCGCGCGCCTTCGACCGCATGGCGCAGGGCCTCTCGGAGCGCGACCGGGTGCGCGGGCTCCTGGACAAGATGGCGTCCAACGAGGTCGTCGAGCAGCTCCTCGACGGGCGCATCGCCCTCGAGGGCGAGGAGCGCGAGGTGACGGTGATGTTCGTGGACATCCGCAACTTCACGGGCCTGGTCGAGCGCCTCGCGCCGCAGCAGAGCCTGCAGATGCTGAACGCGTTCCTCACCGTGGTGACCGACACCATCCAGGTGCATGGCGGCGTCGTGGACAAGTACCTGGGCGACGGCGCCATGGCGCTCTTCGGCGCGCCCGTCACGCGCGCCGACGACGCGAGCCGGGCGGTGGCCTGCGCGCTCGCGATCCGCGACGAGGTGGGCGAGCTCGGCCCCGCGCTCGACGCCAAGGGATTGCCGCGCCCGCAGCTCGCGATCGGGCTCAACACCTCGCGCGTGATCGCGGGCAATATCGGCTCGCCCACGCGCCTGAACTACACCGTGCTGGGCGACGGCGTGAACGTGGCCTCGCGCCTGGAGGGGCTCACGCGGCGCTATGACGTGGAGATCGTGGTCGGGGAAACGACCCGCGAGCAGGTGCGGCACGTGGCATACCGCGAGCTCGAGAAGGTGCGCGTGCGCGGGCGCGTGGGGGCGCTGCGCATCTTCGAGCCGCTCGCGCGCGAGGGCGGCCTCACCCCGCGCGAGATGGTCATCCTCGCGCAATGGCACGAGGCGCTCGAGATGTTCCGGCTGCGTTGCTGGGATGCGGCCGAGGCCGGGATGCGCGCCATCGCGGGCGAGCCCGGCTATGCGCGACTCACGGAGCTCTACCTCGCCTACATCCCGGAGCTGCGCGCGGCGCCGCCCGGCCCCGACTGGGACGCGGCGCACGCGGCCGAGGCGAAATAGCGCGCCCTAGCGCGCGCGCTTCTTGCGGGAGGGCTTGGGAGGCTGGGGCGCGGCGCTTTCGCCGCCCGCGCGGGCCGCGTTGGCCATCATGTTCCACGCCCACATCGCCGGGTTCTCGGGCGGCGCCCCGGGCGCTGCCTCGCCCTCGCGCTCGGCCATCTTCTCGCGGAATTTCTCGCCGCCCTTCAACATCGCCCGCTGGTATTGCAGGCTCTTCACGGTGAGCTGGAGCATGGCGAGGTTCGCCTTCAGCCAGTGCTCGACCGCCTCCATCTCGGCGATCTTCTTCTCCAGCTCCTTCGCGTCCAGCACCGGGAACATGAGCGACTGCAGCGGGTAGGCGCCCGGGTTCACCATCTTCTGCCACATGTCGAACATGTCCTGCGGCGTCACAGGCTTGCTCATCTCGCGCCTCGTGCCTCGCGCCTAGGAATGGCTCGCGATGAAGTCGCGAACCCGCGGGTAGATCATCTCGCGGTACTTGCGGCCGCTGAAGATGCCGTAGTGGCCCACGCCCTTCGCCTCGAAGTGCTGCTTGTTCTTCGCGGGAATGCCCTTGGTGAGGCCCTGGGCGGCTTCCGTCTGGCCGCTGCCGGAGATGTCGTCCAGCTCGCCCTCGATCGTGAAGAGCGACGTGCCCTTGATCGCCTCGGGACGCACGCGCTCCCCGCCCACCACGAGCTTGCCCTGGGGCAGCAGCTGCTTCTGGAAGACGCGCTCCACGGTCTCGATGTAGTACTCGGCGGGAAGGTCCATCACCGCGTTGTACTCGTCGTAGAAGCGGCGGTGCTGGTCGGCGCTCTCGCCGTCGCCCGCCACCAGGTGCTGGTAGTACTGCATGTGCGATTCGACGTGGCGGTCGGGGTTCATGGCGACGAAGCCCGCGAATTGCAGGAAGCCCGGGTAGACGCGGCGCATGAAGCCCGGGTAGCGCATGGGCACGCGCTGGATCACCTTGGTCTCGAACCACGCGATGGGACGCGTCTTGGCGAACGTGTTGACCGACGTGGGGCTCCTGCGCGTGTCGATCGGCCCGCCCATCATCGTGAGCGTGCGCGGAAGCTCCTCGCCCGCGGCCGACATGAGGGCCACGGCGGCCATCACCGGCACGGTGGGCTGGCACACCGAGATCGCGTGGGAATCGCGGCCCATGAACGCGAGGAACTCGCGCACGTACGCCACGTAGTCGTCGAAATGGAAGGGCCCCATGGCCACCGGGATCTCCTTCGCGTCGACCCAGTCGGTGATCCACACGTCGTGGTCCGGGAGCATCGTCTTCACGGTGTCGCGAAGGAGCGTCGCGAAGTGGCCCGAGAGCGGCGCGAAGACGATCACCTTCGGCAGCGGGGAGGCACCCACCTTCTCGAAGTGCACGAGCCGGCAGAAGGGCTTGTCGACCTGCACGACCTCGCGCACCGGATATTCCGCACCGCGGGATACCACGGAATCGATGTCGAACGCCGGACGCTCGTATCGCTGCGTGAGCCGGGTCATCAGGTCGAACGCGGCGGCCACGTTGCGGCTGCCGGGAAAGTAGGAGAGCGGGCTGTCGGGATTGCCGTAGAGCTCGTTGGCCGCCTGGGCGAAAGCACGCCATGGCTCCATCGCCGCGCGCTGCCAATCGTAGAGCTGGTAGAGCATGCCCGGGGCCCTTCCTTCCTCATGTTGCAATGCGGCATAGTGTATCGGGTTTCACCCTATAATTCTTCGCATGGACCGCAACCCCAGTTCCTCCGAATTGCTGCCGCTTTTCCCGCCCATCGAGCCCTATGCGAGCGGGATGCTCGACCTCGATTCCCCGCACCGGATGTACTTCGAGCAATCGGGAAATCCGCGCGGCGTGCCCGTGGTCTTCCTGCACGGCGGGCCGGGCGCGGGGGCTTCGGCCGTGCACCGCCAGTTCTTCGATCCCGCGTTCTACCGCATCGTGGTGCTCGACCAGCGCGGCGCCGGGCGCTCCACGCCCCTGGGGTGCCTCGAAGCCAACACCACGCCCAAGCTGGTCGACGATCTCGAGCGGCTGCGCAAGCACCTGGGAATCGACAAGTGGATGGTCTTCGGCGGCTCGTGGGGCTCGACGCTCGCGCTCGCCTACGCCGAGCACCATCCCGGGCGCTGCCTCGCGCTCGTGCTGCGCGGCATCTTCCTCTGCCGCAAGAGCGAGATCGACTGGTTCCTCCATGGGCTGCAGCAGATCTTCCCGGAAGCGTGGCGCACCTTCTCGGGCTACATCCCCGAGGGCGAGCGCGCCGACCTGCTGGAAGCCTTCCACAAGCGGCTCACGCATCCCGATCCCGCGGTGCACATGCCGGCGGCGCGCTGCTGGAGCGTGTACGAAGGGTCGTGCTCGACGCTGCTGCCCAATCCCGCGCTGGTGGCCGACTTCGCCACCGACCGCGTGGCGCTGGGGCTCGCGCGCATCGAGGCGCACTACTTCAAGAACGACATCTTCCTGCCCGGGAATTTCCTGCTGGACAACGCGGGACGCCTGAAACCCATCCCGGGCGTGATCGTGCAGGGGCGCTACGACATCGTCTGCCCGACGGTCTCCGCGGACGACCTGCACCACGCGTGGCCCGAGGCGCAGTACCACGTCGTCGCCGACGCGGGGCACTCGGCCTTCGAGCCCGGGATTCGCTCGAAGCTCGTGTCGGCGACGCAAGCGTTGAAGGAAAAGCTTTGAAACGCAGATGGACGCAGATGAAGCGCAGATGAACGCGGAAAAACGAATGGAGCTTCGAGATTCTGCGGAAAGTACCGCGACGTCCATCGCCTTTTTCCCGCATCTACCACGGGATCGGCTTGCGGTCGCGGAAGAACTGGCCGGTGGGCCCGTTGGAGGCTAGCGTTGCGAGCCAGACCGCGGTGTCGGCACCCTCCTCGACGGAGCGCGGCGCGTTCTCCCCGCCCATGTCGGTGCGCACCCAGCCCGGGCTCATGGAATTCACGAGGATCCCGGCGCCCGCGACTTCTGCGGCGAGCGTGCGCGTGAGGGCATTCAGCGCCGCCTTGGAGACGCGGTAGGCGGGACTGCCCTCGCCCATCTGGTGCAGCTGCCCCAGGCCGCTCGACATGTTCACGATGCGCCCGTAGCGAAGCTTCTTCATGAGCGGCACCACCTCGCGGCACATGCGCACCGCGCCGAAGAGGTTGGTCTCGAAGGTCTCCCGCCAGATCGACGTGGGCGAATCCACCACGGTGGCGTCGGTCGCCTCGGGATAGATGCCGGCGTTGTTCACGAGCACCGCGGGCGAC
This sequence comes from Usitatibacter sp., assembly GCA_036276215.1. Classification (GTDB taxonomy): domain Bacteria; phylum Pseudomonadota; class Gammaproteobacteria; order Burkholderiales; family Usitatibacteraceae; genus Usitatibacter. Next base: position 2,507 of record DATBEA010000479.1, on the reverse strand, counting down.
CCGTGCTGCTTGTCCACCTCCTCCACGAAGCGGCGCGCGCTATGCGTGTCGTTCACGTCGAGCGGGAAGGCCACGGCGTTGGCGCCGACGGGCTTCAGCGCCTCCATGGCGCGCTCGCATTTGGCGCGGTCGCGGGCGCCCACGACCACGAAGAGGTCGGCCTTCATGAGCTGCTTCGCGATCTCGAGGCCGATTCCACGGTTGCCACCGGTCACGATGGCGATCTTCTTTGAGGGCATGATCTTCCTTGCGGGGGTTGCGTATGATAACGGCTGGAGACCCGAATTTCTTCCGCGATGCCGAAGCTCTTGCGCGCCGTGCGCCTCGACGATTCCGACGACCACGTCTTCCGCGGCTGCGGCGCGGCGCGTGACGGCGAGCCCGTGGTGACGGGCGGCTTCGCGGTCTGCGACTTCGACACCGCGCCCGCCTGCGATCCGGCGTGCCATTGCGGCTCGTCGTTCCTCGCCATCGGATCGCGGGCGCGCTGCTCCATCGCCGAGGTGGTGGAGGTCACCGACGCGGAGGCCGAGGCCCAGGCCGACGCGCTCGCCTGGCACCTGGTGCGCGCCTGGAAGGCGCCTTCGTGGGAGGCCGCCCGCAGCCTCGCCGGGGAAGAGATCCGCCACACGAGCGAGGTGTGCGAGACGCTCGCTCCCGAGGTGTGGATCACGGTGAAGCGCGCCCGCAACGCCCAGGGCACGGCCCTCGAGGAGCAGTACTCGGTGTACGATCGCCTCCTCATCGGCGCGCATACACTCTGACCATGGCCACGCCAGAGCGCAACGACACCCAGCGGGACCTCGAGCAGCGGGCGCTGCGCAACGTGCGCGGCCTCGTGGACAAGATGGACGACATCGAAGCCCTCGACAAGCGCACGCAGCGCCGCTACCTCGCGACCCTCATCGGCGGCACGCTCGCGGCCTTCATCGTGCTCGTCGTGGCGCTCTGGTTCATCGGCCATCGCACCGGGGGCGAGGGCGCGCTCGTGGGTGGGCCGCCCGCCGCCGCCGCGCCCGCCAAGAAACCCTGATGCTGAGGGTCTGGGGGCGCGTCACCTCCATCAACGTGCAGAAAGTCGTGTGGTGCGCCGACGAGCTCGGCCTCGCCTACGAGCGCATCGACGTGGGCGGCGCCTTCGGCGGCACGAAGACGCCCGAATACCTCGCGATGAACCCGAACGCCTACGTGCCCACGATCGAGGAGGACGGCTTCGTGCTCTACGAGTCGAATGCGATCGTGCGCTACCTCGCGGCGCGCGATCGGGAAGCGCGGATCTGGCCCCGGGACCTGCGCGAGCGCGCGGACGCCGACCGATGGATGGAATGGCAGTCGAACACCTTTTCACCGGCCATGCGCGACGCCTTCTGGCAGCTTGTCCGCACGCCGGAGCCCGAGCGCGACGCGGCCGCCATCGAGAGATCGCGGCAGGCGGCCGAGCGCCTCGCGGCGATCCTCGACAAGCAGCTCGCCCGGCACGAGTACCTCACGCCCCACGGATTCACCGCGGCCGACGTCATCGTCGGATGCTCGGCGCACCGCTGGCTCAACCTGCCGGTCGAGCGCCCGGCGCTCGCGAACCTCGAGCGCTGGTACGCGCTGCTCAAGTCGCGGCCCGCCTCGCGCCAGGTGACCTCGCAGGCGCTCTCGTAGGCCCGCGGGCCGCGCGCCGGTCGAGCCATCCCGCCAGCGCGGCGGACGCGAGCGGCGCCACGAAGATCGCGAGGGCCGCGGCCTGCACGGCAAGCGACACCGCGAGCGCCGCCACGCCTGCCAAAGCGAATGCCGCGAGCCCGCGCGCGCTCACCGAGCGCAAGTAGGCGCGCAGGTCGACGTCGATGCGGCAGGCCGCCGCCGAGAAGATCGCCATCACCGCGCCGAAGGCCGCGAGCTCGGCCGGATCGAATTTCGCGGCGATGCCTTCGGTCGCCGCCGCAGCCATGACGGTGGCCCAGACCATGGCCGCGGCGAACAGCACGCGGGCGTTTTCCTGGAGGACGCCGGCATCGCGGATCGCTTTACGAACGTTCGTGCTATTTACCGGCACGCACGGGGGGGCATGGAGGGCCATGGAATCTCCCGGAAAACGCTAGCTGCGGTTGGATTCGACCAGGCGGCCGAAGGCGATGCGGGCGCGCTTGCGCGCCGCGTCGGTGCCGTGCACCAGCTCGCTGCGGTAGAAGGCGAGCACGATGGAGAGGAACTCGAAGGCGACCTGGGCGGGATCGGTGCCCTTGGCGAGCTCGCCCGTCTCGATGGCGAGCTGGACGGTCTTGGTGCACTCGCGGTCGAGCAGCTGCTGGCGCTCGATCACCGCGTCGCGCATGGCGCCGGGCTTATGGTCGTATTCGCGGGCGGCGGCGTCGATCGGGCAGCCCCCCGGCAGCCGCATGCGCTGCGGCCACGTGAGCCAGTTCTCGAACAACGCCTTCAGGCGCCGCACGCCGCGCGGGGCCTTGAGCGAAGGCAGGAACACCGCCTCGGTGAACTGGCGCGCGGCCTCGTCG
>DATBEA010000478.1:0-4664 GCA_036276215.1 Usitatibacter sp. | reverse complement strand
AAGTGGCTGTGGCCCACGAGCATGTAGTCGAGCTTCGAGCCCGCGAGGAGGCCGTCATGAACCTTCGTGATCGACGCCGTGTCGATCGGATAGCCTTCCTTCGTATAGGCGTAAAGGTCGCCGGGGAAGTTGGACGGTGCGTAGAAGAAGGGCGGCCCCGGCACGCGGGTGATGTAGCCGTCCATCATGATTCTCTTGTCGCCCACCTGGAAGTACCAGTTGGCGATGGACATCCACGTCATCTCCACGCTCGTCGGAGCGCTCGATGCAGTGGCGGGAAGCAGTGTCGAGAGGGCGAGTGTCAGTATCGCGGCGGGCTTGCGCAGCATGAGCTCCTCCTGCGTTGTTGGATTTTGGCGGGGTCTTCGAAGGTCATAATACGGCGGGAGAAAGCGAAAGGACACCCATGCAGCTCGGAATCGTCGGCCTCGGAAGGATGGGCGCGAACATCGCGCGTCGGCTCATGGGCGCGGGCCACGAATGCGTGGTCTACGACCGCGACGCGGGCGCGGTGGACGTGCTCGCGCGAGACGGAGCGAAGGGCGCGAAGACCGTCGAGGCGCTGATCGCGCAACTTTCAGCGCCGCGGGCGATATGGCTCATGGTGCCGTTCGAGGCGGTCGACAGCGCGATCGCCTCGATCCAGCCCCTGCTCGGCGCCGGCGACGTGGTGATCGACGGTGGAAATTCGCACTACACCGAGGATATGCGCAGGGCGCAGGCGCTCTCGCCTTCCGGCATCGACTACACCGACGTGGGCACGAGCGGCGGCATCTGGGGCTTGAAGGAGGGCTACTGCCTGATGGTGGGCTGCGAGCCGCGCGTGTTCAAGCGGCTCGAGCCGATCTTCTCGGCGCTCGCACCCGGCGCCGATACAGCCACGCCGTCGCCTGAGAAACGCCCCGGCGCCACCGCGCACAAGGGGTATCTGCATTGCGGCCCCGTGGGCGCCGGGCACTTCGTGAAGATGATCCACAACGGGATCGAGTACGGGATGATGGCCGCCTACGCCGAGGGCTTCAACCTCATGCGCCAGGGCGACGGCGAGACCTTCAAGATCGACACGGGCGCAGTGGCGGAAGTGTGGCGGCACAGCAGCGTCGTGCGCTCGTGGCTCCTCGACCTGGTGGCTTCGTCGCTCGCGAAGGACCCGGCGCTCGAAGGCTTCCAGGGCGTCGTGGCGGATTCGGGCGAGGGACGCTGGACGCTGCACGCCGCCATCGAGGCCGCGGTGCCGATGCCGGTGCTCTCCGCGGCGCTCTTCTCGCGCTTCGCCTCGCGCGGCGAGGACGACTTCGCCAATCGCCTCCTCTCGGCGGTGCGCCGCGAGTTCGGCGGCCATATCGAGGCGAAGTAGCTAGCTGGAATCCTTGCTCAGGTGCGCGAGCTCGTGGCCGTGGCGCTCCCAGTCGCGGCCGTCGAAGGGCTCGGTCACGAAATCCGTGGGCATCGGGTCGAGGCAGCGCACGTTCACGTCGATGCCATCGGGGTTCGAGCGCGGGATGTAGAAAGGCTTTACGCCGCAGGTCCGGCAGAACCTGTGCTGCGCCACGCCCGTGTTGAACCGGTACGTGGCGAGGTCCTCCTCTCCGCGCAGCAGCCGGAACCGCGACTTCGGCACGATGAGGTGGATGTAGCCCGTCATCGTGCAGATGGTGCAGTTGCAGTCCTGCGCGACGAGGCGCTCGGGCGCCTCGACCTCGAAGGCGACCGCTCCGCAGTGGCAATGGCCTTTGTAGATCATCCCTCGTAGAATCGACGCATGCGTATTCGCAGTGTATTCAGTATTTGCAACTGACGGCGCCTCCGCAACTCTGGCGCAACCGCGACTACATGCTCCTGTGGAGCGGCCAGGTCGCATCCACCCTGGGCACGACGGCCTCGCAGGTGGTCGTTCCGCTCCTGGTCCTTGCCATGACGAGCTCGCCCGAGGCCGCCGGCATCGCCGGCGCGCTGAGGTCGCTTCCGTACCTGGCGTTCAGCCTGCCGGTAGGCGCGCTCATCGACCGCTGGGATCGCAAGAAGGTGATGATCCGCTGCGACGCGGGCCGCGCCATCGCGGTGGCGACGATTCCCGTCGCGATGGCTTTCGACGCGCTCACGCTCGGGCAGATCTACGTGGTGTCGCTCGTCGAGGGAAGCCTCTTCGTCTTCTTCAACATCGCCGAGGTGGCGGCGCTTCCCCGCGTCGTGCCGAGGCCCCAGCTGCCGCAGGCCACGGCCCAGAACGAGGCGGGCTTCTTTTCCGCCAACATCGCCGGGCCGCCCATCGGCACGGTGCTCTTCCAGCTCGTGGGACGCGCCGCGCCCTTCGCGGCGAACGCGGTCACTTACCTCGTATCGCTCGTCTCGCTGATGCGCATCCGGACGCCCTTCCATACCGAGCGCGCGCCCAGGCCCCTCGACCTCAAGGCCGAGGTCGCCGAAGGCTTGAGGTGGATGTGGGCCAATCCGCTGATCCGCTTCATGGCGATCCTCACCGGCGGCTTGAACTTCATCAACGCGGCGACGCCGCTCTTGCTGATCGTGATCTCGAAGCGCCTTGGCGCCGACGACGCCGCGATCGGCACTGTGTTCAGCGCGATGGGCGTGGGCGGCGTGCTGGGCTCGATCGTGGGCGGGCGCATCGCGAAGCGTTTCACCTTCGGCCAGGTGATCATCGCCCTGATCTGGCTGGAGGCGATCCTTTTTCCGCTCTACGTGCTGATGCCGTCATTCCTGCTGGTGGCGCTCGTCGCCGGCGCGACCAGCTTCCTCGGCCCCGTCTACAACGTGGTGCAGTTCAGCTATCGCGTTGCGATCATCCCCGACCCACTGCAAGGCCGCGTGAACAGCGTCTTTCGCCTGCTCGCGTTCGGCTTCATGCCCGCGGGCGCCGCGGTTTCGGGCGTGATGCTCGAGCGCCTCGGCCCAGGCCCGTCCGTGATGCTGCTTTCCGGATGGCTGTTGGTCTTCGCCGTGGCGACCGCGTTGAATCGCCACGTGCGCGAGGCGGCGCCGCTCTGAGGCGGGCGCCGTCCCGCTCGCGCGCATCGGGCTAGGGCACCACGCTTCGCAGCGAGGCGGGGTGGCCCGGCAGCTTCACGCTCTTGCCGGTGTTGGTGATGTTCGTGCCGTCCACCTTGAGGATCGAGATGTCGTCGTCCATGTAGTTGCCGACGTACAGGTACTTGCCGTCGGGGCTGAACGCCGCGCCTTCCGGGAGGCCGCGCACTTCCACGTCGCCCACCTTCGTCACCTTCTTGCCGTCGATCTTCAGCACCGCCACCGAGCCGTTGCGATTGTAGAAGAACGCCGACTGCTTGGCGTTGCTTCCCCGAAGGAGGATCGCCACGGCCACGTCGCCATTGGGGCTCACGGCGAAGCCCTCGGGTCCGTCGCCCACGACCACGGCATCGATGAGGCGGGGCGGAGTGGCTTCCATGTCGATCACGCCGACCGTGTCGATGTTGCCGTCGGCCGAGCCGGTCGCGCCGTTGTTCGCCGTGAGGCCCAGCTTGCCGTTGGGCGTGATGGCGATGTTGTAGGGGAAGAGGCCCACGAGCATGTCGTACTTGTTGTACGCGACCTTGCCGCCGTCGATCTCGAGGAGCGCCGCCTTGTTGTTCACGTTTTTCGCGGCGAGCGCGCGCTTGCCGTCGGGGGTGAAGGCCACCGCGGAGACCTGCTCGCCCATCGCGATCGTGTCCGTCACCTTCACGTCCTTGCCGTCGATGGAGAGCACGGTCACGGAGTTGTCGGCGCGGTTGGCGACGAGCGCCATGTTGCCGGCCTTGTTGATCGCCATGCCCGAGGGCTGCTTGCCGCCCTTCACCGTCGCGACGAGCGCGGGCGGGCTGGCCTTGAGGTCGATCACGAAGATGTCGGCCGAGGGCACGTTCTTCCACGCGGCGCCGTCCTGGACCCAGTCGAACGAGTTGGCGACGAGCGCGAGGCCCCCGTCGGGCGTGATCGCCAGGTTCACCGGCGGCCCGAACACGGAATTCATGAGGGGAAGCGTGCCCACCACCCGCGGATTCTCGCGGTTGGCGATGTCGAGGACGAGGACCGCGTCCTTGCCGGGAGCGTAGAAGCCCTGCTTGCCTTCCGCATCCCAGAAGACCTTGTTGTCGATGCCGACGATGATGTGCTGCGCCGCCGCCGGCAGCGCGGCTGCGCCCAGGCACATGGCCAGGGCGCCGCATTGGATGAACCGAAGCGCTTGCGTCTTCATGGAATTTTTCTCCCTGGGGTGGGCGCATATTATGCTCTCGCGATGGAATCGATCCCTCCGACGGTGGCGGCAGTCGTTCGCGAGCGAACGGGGCTTTCCTGGTCGCGCGCGCGCAAGCTTTGCGCCGACGGGCGCGTGAGCGTGGATGGCGAGCGCTGCCTGGATCCCGCGCGCCGCATCGATGCGGGTTCCGTGGTGGCGATCGACGAGCACGGGCCGAAGATCGATCGAGGTCCCCTCGCGCGCGATGCGCTCGTGCACTACGACCGCGACGTCGTGGTCGTGGACAAGCCGCCGGGCATGCTCACCGTCGACTACGAAGGAAGCAAGGACACGCTCGCCGAGCACGCGCGGCTCCTGCTGCGCCGCGCCGATCGCAATGCGCGCGACTCGGGCCTGGGCGTCGTGCACCGCCTCGACCGCGACACGAGCGGCCTCGTCGTTTTCACGC
>DATBEA010000477.1:0-2089 GCA_036276215.1 Usitatibacter sp. | reverse complement strand
ACGCGCGGCGCGGGCTCGGCTCGCGTGCCCACAGGGCGAAAAGGAACCCGAGTGCCACGATCGGAACCGGCCAGTAGTAGAACGGCGCGAATCCGGCCACCGCGGCTGCCCCGGCGGCGAAGGCGGCGAGCGAGACGAGCGCGAGCGAACGCGGCGCCGGCGGGTAGGCCGGCGTGCGGTCCGCTTCCCTCACTGGGTCTCCTTGGCCGCCGGTTCCTTCGGCTTCTCCACGAGGAGGGAGTGGACCTTGCGGCTGTCGGCGCGCAGCACCTGGAAGCCGTAGCCGTCGATGACGGTCGCTTCCCCGCGCTTGGGCAGGCGCCCGAAGCGGCTCACCACCATGCCGCCCACGGTGTCGAAGTCGGTGTCCGAGAAGCTCGTGTTGAAGTAGTTGTTGAAGTCGGTGATCTCGGTCACCGCCTTCACGCGGAAGCGCCCGCCGCGATCGAGCAGGATGTTGTCCTCGGTCTCGTCGAAGTCGTACTCGTCCTCGATGTCGCCCACGATCTGCTCGATCACGTCCTCGATCGTGACCAGGCCCGCCACGCCGCCGTACTCGTCCACGACGATGGCGATGTGGTTGCGGTTGGCGCGGAATTCCTTGAGCAGCACGTTCAGGCGCTTCGCCTCGGGCACGAACACCGCCGGGCGCAGCATCTCGCGAACGTTGAACTCCTCCTCGGCGTAGAAGCGCAGCAGGTCCTTCGCGAGGAGGATGCCGATCACGTTGTCGCGGTTGTCCTCGAAGACCGGGAAGCGCGAGTGCGACTTCTCGATCACGAACGGGATGAAGCTCTGCGGGCTGTCGGCCACGTCGAGCATGTCCGTCTGCGAGCGCGGGATCATCACGTCGCGCACCTGCGTCTCCGAGACCTGGAGCACGCCCTCGATCATCGAGAGCGCCTCGGCGTCGAGGAGGTGGCGCTCGAAGGCCGAGTGCAGCAGCTGGACCAGCTGGTCGCGATCCTCCGGCTCACGCAGCAATAGCGAGGAAAGGCGCTCGAGCAGGCTCGGCTTTGAGTGGTCGTCCATTCAGGGAAGGCGTGTTACGGCCGGATACTCTATCAAGACCGCGTCTTTGTTGCATGACACGGGGCTGGCGCGCCTTCAGCGTTCTCCCGCGTAAGGGTCGCCGAAGCCCAGCGCGCGCACGATCCGCCGCTCGCGCCGCTCCATGCGCTCGGCCTCTTCGCGGCGTTCGTGGTCCAGCCCCTGGAGGTGCAGGAGGCCGTGGACTACCAGGTGAGCGTGGTGCGCGGCGAGCCCCTTGCCCTGCGCCCTGGCCTCGCGCGCGACGATGGGCGCGCAGATCACCACGTCGCCCGCCAACGGCTTCGCGGAATAGATGAAGGTGAGCACGTTGGTCGCATGGTCCTTGCCGCGGAACTCGCGGTTGAGGCGCCGGCCTTCGGCTTCGGCGACATAGCGCAGGGTGACGTTGGCGTCCTTCAGGAGCGCCGCGCGTGCCCACTTCCGGATGGACGCATCGGATGGGATGTGGGCAGCGCGCGAGGCGCGCTGGATCGCCAGCGTCACTTCCTCGCCTTCGAGGCTCGGTCGTAGGCGTCCACGATCGCCTGAACCAGGGGGTGGCGGACCACGTCGTCGGAATGGAATTCCGTCACGGCGATGCCGCGCACGCCTTCAAGGATCTCGCGGGCGTCGGCGAGGCCCGAAGGCTGGCCCTTGGCGAGGTCCACCTGCGTGACGTCGCCCGTGACCACCGCCTTGGAGCCGAAGCCGATGCGCGTGAGGAACATCTTCATCTGCTCCGGCGTGGTGTTCTGCGCTTCGTCCAGGATGATGAAGGCGTGGTTCAGCGTGCGCCCGCGCATGAAGGCGAGGGGCGCGATCTCGATGGCGCCGCGCTCGAAGCTGCGCATCACCTGGTCGTAGCCCATGAGGTCGTAGAGCGCGTCGTAGAGCGGGCGCAGGTACGGATCGACCTTCTGGGCGAGGTCTCCGGGAAGGAACCCCAGCTTCTCGCCGGCTTCCACCGCCGGGCGCGTGAGGATGATGCGCTTCACCGCATCGCGCTCGAGCGCATCCACGGCCGCGGCGACCGCCAGGAAAGTCTTTCCCGTGCCCG
>DATBEA010000476.1:0-10099 GCA_036276215.1 Usitatibacter sp. | reverse complement strand
GTGCCGCAGGCGCTCGACGTGGTAGTTGGGCGTGGCGAGGTTGGGATTGGGGATCAGCAGGACGTTTACCTTGAGGCGCGCCTCGATCCCGAAGATCTCCGAGCGCTTCTCGTTCAGCAGGTAGGTCGCGACGTCCACGGGCACCTGCGCGTGGATCGCGGCCGTGTTCTCCTTCATCGCCTCTTCCTGCAGGATGCGCAGGACATGCAGCGCCGTGGAGGCGGTGTCGCGGATGTAGCCCGTCCCATGGCAGCGCGGGCAGGGCGAGTGGGTCGTTTCCTCGAGCGAGGGCTGCAGGCGCTGGCGCGAGAGCTCCAGGAGGCCGAAGCGCGAGATCTTGCCCACCTGCACGCGGGCGCGGTCGTGGCGCAGCGCGTCGCGAAGCCGGTTCTCGACCTCGCGCTGGTTCTTGGCGCTCTCCATGTCGATGAAGTCGATCACGATGAGGCCGCCCAGGTCGCGCAGCCGCAGCTGGCGCGCCACTTCGTCGGCGGCTTCCAGGTTCGTGTTGAACGCCGTCTGCTCGATGTCGTGGCCGCGGGTCGCGCGGGCGCTGTTCACGTCCACGGCGACGAGCGCCTCGGTGTGGTCGATCACGATGGCGCCGCCCGAGGGCAGCGTCACGTCGCGGCGGTACGCGCTCTCGATCTGGTGCTCGATCTGGAAGCGCGAGAAGAGCGGCACGTCGTCGCGATAGTGCTTCACCTTGCTCACGTTCGCCGGCATCACCGTCGACATGAACGAAAGGGCCTGGTCGTAGATCGCCTCGGTGTCGACGAGGATCTCGCCGATGTCGGGCTGGAAGAGGTCGCGGATCGCGCGCACCACCAGGCTCGACTCGAGGTAGATGAGGCACGGTCCCGTTTCCTCCTCGGCGGCCGACTCGATGGCGCCCCAGAGCTGGAGGAGGTAGTTCAGGTCCCACTGCAGCTCCTCGACGGAGCGGCCGATGCCGGCGGTGCGGGCGATGAGGCTCATGCCGTCGGGCACTTCCAGCTGGTCCATCACCTCGCGCAGCTCGTTCCTGTCCTCGCCCTCGATGCGCCGCGAAACGCCGCCGCCGCGCGGGTTGTTGGGCATGAGCACCAGGTAGCGCCCCGCGAGGGAAATGTAGGTGGTGAGGGCGGCGCCCTTGTTGCCGCGCTCGTCCTTGTCCACCTGGACGATCAGCTCGGAGCCGTTCTTCAGGTGGGTGGCCATCTTCGAGCGGCCGAACTCGGCGCCGTCGTTGACCATGAACTGCTTGGCGATTTCCTTGAACGGGAGGAACCCGTGGCGCTCGGCGCCGTAGTCGAGGAACACCGCCTCCAGCGAGGGCTCTACGCGGGTGATGATGCCCTTGTAGATGTTGCTCTTGCGTTGCTCCTTGCCGGCGGACTCGATGTCGAGGTCGATGAGCTTCTGGCCATCGACGATCGCGACCCGAAGCTCTTCGGCCTGGGTCGCGTTGAACAGCATGCGTTTCATGTTCTTCTCTCTCCCGCGCTCTGCCACGGAAGAGGGCCCGTTCAATCCGGGCCCGGATCGACGAGTTACTTCAGAAGTCGGTGCTTGGGTGCGTCACGGTGTCGTGAACGTAGGGACGATTTCTGGTTTTGTTCGTCTGGCGGCTGCGGGCAGGTTGTGAGACCTTTGGGCCGGCAGTCGCGTGGAATTCGTGCGGCGAGCGCGTGTGTTTCGTTAACCATCGCTCTTGGATTCGCAGGCGAGCGACGTTTGCCTGCTTGGGGGCCTCTGGGGCGTCCCGGGAGCCGACCCCCGAGACTCCTCGGGAAATCAACTACATATAGTATACGCGGATGGAGCGCGAAGGCAAAGCACCCCCATCGGCACCCGCGGTGCGCCACGTCGAGGTGGGCGAGGACGAGGCCGGGCAGCGAATCGACAACTACCTCATTGCGCGGCTGAAGGGCGTGCCGAAGAGCCGCATCTACCGGATCCTGCGAAGCGGGGAAGTCCGCATCAACAGCCGCCGCGTGGAAGCGTCCCAGAAGGTCGTCGCCGGCGATCGCATCCGGATCCCGCCGGTGCGGGTGGCCGAGCGCGGCGATCCGGAGCCCGCGCCGCATTTCCACCTTCCGGCGCTCTACGAGGATGAGTTCCTCGTCGCGCTGGACAAGCCCGCGGGCATCGCGGTGCACGGAGGCAGCGGCATCGCGCACGGCGTGATCGAGTCGCTGCGCGCCATGCGCCGCGAGGCGCGCTTCCTCGAGCTCGTGCACCGGCTCGACCGGGAAACCTCCGGCGTGCTCCTCGTGGCCAAGAAGCGCTCCGCCCTCACGGCGCTGCACGAGATGCTTCGCGACCGCGACATGGACAAGCGCTACGTCGTGGGCGTGAAGGGCCGCTTCCGCAACGAGCTGCAGCGAGTGAAGCTGGCGCTCGCCGAGGGCCGCACCCCGGAGGGAGAAAAGCGCGTCCGGGTCTCGAGCGAGGGCCAGGCCTCGGAGACGGTCTTCCGGCGGCTCGCGCGCGGCGCCGAAGCGAGCCTCCTCGAAGCCGAGCTCCTCACCGGCCGCACGCACCAGATCCGCGTGCACCTCGCGCACCTGGACCACCCCGTGCTGGGCGACGGGAAGTACGGAGACTTCGAGCTGAACAAGCGGCTTCGCAAGGAGGGGCTGAAGCGCATGTTCCTGCACGCTTCGAAGCTCGCGTTCGTGCATCCGATGACCGGCGAGCCCCTCGAGATCGCTTCGCCGTTGCCCGCCGACCTCGCCGCCTTCGCCGAACGCGCGATCCGGGAATGAGCACCCTCGCGCCCAGCGCCCCACGTCCCGGGTCCCGCTACGACCTCGTGATCTTCGATTGGGACGGCACGCTCATGGACTCGACGCGCGTGATCGCCGAGTGCCTGCAAGGGGCCTGCCGCGACGTGGGGATCGCCGTCCCGAGCGAGCGCGACGCGCTCTATGTGATGGGGCTCGGGCTCGCCGATACGTTCGCGCATGTCGCTCCAGGCCTGGACGAAGCGCGGCAACGCGCGCTCGAGGAGCGCTGGCGCCACCATTTCACCGCCGGCGAGCCCCGCATGCCGCTCTACGACGGCGTGCGCGAGATGCTGGGCGACCTGCGCACGCGGGGCATGCGCCTTGCCGTGGCGACGGGAAAAGCGCGCCGCGGGCTCGACCGGGTGCTCGGCCTCACCGGACTTGCCGACTGGTTCGAGGCGACGCGGTGCGCCGACGAGGGCTTCACCAAGCCCCATCCCGGCATGCTGATGGCCATCCTGGAGATGACGGGCGTGGACCCGGCCCGGGCGGTGATGGTGGGCGACACCACTCACGACCTGGAGCTGGCGGCGAATGCCGGCGTCGATGCGGTGGCCGTTTCCTACGGCGCGCACGACGAGGGGCTCCTCGCGACGCGTCCTGCGAAGGCGCGCTGCGCCACCGTGGCCGATCTGCATCGATGGCTCGCGAACCCCGCGTGATCTGCGCTTCGGCGGACCTGGCCGAGGCGGGCAAGGGCGTGAGGTTCACGCTCGCGCGAGAGGGCGGCGAGGAAAAAGGCTTCGCGGTGCGCCACGCCGGGAAGGTGCGCGGATACGTGAACCGGTGTCCCCACATGGGCACCGAGCTCGACTGGCAGCCGGGTGAGTTCTTCGAGGAGGGTGGGCTATACTTGGTCTGCTCGACGCACGGCGCGATTTTCGAGCCTGGGAACGGGTTTTGCGCGGCAGGTCCCTGCCGCGGCGCCTCGCTCGAGCCGCTCGAGGTTCGCGAGCAAGATGGGCAGATCCTACTTCTGAACGACGATCCATGACTGATGCCGGCCCTCCCGAATGGGAGCGAGCGGTCCTCGAACGAGTCGCCCTCAAGGCGATCGATGAACAGCGCCGTGCGCGCCAGTGGAGCGCGCTGTTCAAGCTGTTGTGGTTCATCTTCGCCTTCCTCTTGCTCGCGACGTGGCTGGGCTGGATCGGCCGCGCCTCGGATCGCGATGCCGCTGGCCGTACCGGCCCGCACACCGCCCTCGTCGACCTCGAGGGCGTGATCGCCCCGGAGGGCAAGGCCTCCGCCGACAAGATCATCAAGGCGCTCGACCGCGCGTTCAAGGACTCGAACACGCAGGCCGTGGTGCTTCGCATCAACAGCCCCGGCGGCAGCCCCGTCCAGGCGGGCTACATCAACGACGAGATGCGAAGGCTGAGGGCCAAGTACCCGAGCACGCCGCTCTACGTCGTGGTCCAGGACCTGTGCGCATCGGGCGGCTACTACGTGGCCGCCGGCGCCGACAAGATCTTCGTGGACAAGGCGAGCCTCGTGGGCTCGATCGGCGTGATCATCTCGAGCTTCGGGTTCACGGGCGCCATGGACAAGCTGGGCATCGAGCGGCGCGCCTACACCGCCGGCGAGAACAAGGACTTCCTCGATCCCTTCGCCCCCGAGAACGCCACGCAGCGCGAGCACGTGCAGAAGATGCTGGACGAGATCCACCAGCAGTTCATCAACGTCGTGCGCCAGGGCCGCGGCAAGCGCCTGAAGGAAACCCCGGACATGTTCTCCGGGCTCATCTGGACGGGCGAGAAGAGCGTGGAGCTCGGCCTTGCCGACGGCTTCGGCAGCCTCGACTACGTGGCGCGCGAGGTGGTGAAGGCCGAGAAGGTGGTGGACTTCTCGCCGCGGGACAACCTCTTCGAGCAGCTCTCCGAGCGCATCGGCACGCGCTTCGGCGAGGGCTTCACGCGCTCGGCGGTCCGGGCGGCCGGCGAGGCGCTCGGGGCGAGATGAGCACGCTCGCCCCGCAGCCGCCGCCGCGCATCGACTTCGACCTCATCCGCGAGGCGTTCGATTTCACGAGCGTGGGCCTCGTGGTCTCCAGCCTGGATGGCGTCATCCGCCAGGTGAACCGCGCCTTCTGCGAGATGACGGGCTACTCGCGCCTGGAAGTCGAGGGCGAATCGTTCCGCGTGTTCGTGCACCCCGACGACGCCGCCGGGACCGAGGAGCACCTGCGCGACATCCGCGCCGGGGGCGAGCCTTACGCATCCCAGGACAAGCGCTTCATGCGCAAGGGCGGCTCGGAACTCTGGGTGCGCTGCAGCCTCGCCGCGGGGCGCGATGCCCAGGGCCAGCCGCGCTTCCTCGTGGCCGCGTTCGTGGACTTGACCGAGCAGCGGCAGAAGGATCGCGCGCTGCGCCAGATGAACGGCTTCCTCACGGCGATCGTCGAGAACTCGCCCGTGGCGATCTACACCACGGACCGCGACGGCATCGTGAACTTCTGGAACCCGGCCGCCGAGCGGATCTTCGGCTTCACGCGCGAGCAGACCCTCGGCAAGCGCACGCCGTTCGTCACGGAGAAGGGCCGCGCCGCCGCCGATCGCCTGCGCGAGCGCGCGTTCGCGGGCGAGGTGATCGAGGTGCAGGCCTTCGAGGGGCGCCGATCCGACGGATCGACGGTGGTGGTGCGCGGTGCCGTGGCGCCGCTGCGCGAGGAGGGCGATACCGCCACCGGGATGCTCGTCGCGTGCGTGGACGTGACCGGGGTCGAGCGCGCCACGGGAGACCTCGAGCGCCACCTGCACTTCATGCGCGCGCTCCTGGACGCGATCCCGAGCCCCGTGTACTTCAAGGATCCCCAGGGCCGTTACCAGGTGAAGAACCGCGCCTGGGAGGATCTTTTCGCGGGCGGTGCCGACTGGACCGGCAAGACCGTCCACGACATGTTCGACGACGAGATCGCCGCGGTGCACGCCAAGCACGACCGGATGCTCCTCGACCGCCCGTCGTCCACGACCTACGAGATGCAGATGCCGGTCTCGGGCGGCGACCGGCGCCAGATGCTCTACAACAAGGTGAGCTTCGTCGACCAGAAGGGCGACGTGGCGGGCGTGATCGGCGTCATCACCGACGTGACCCACTACAAGGAGACCGAGCGCGCGCTGGAAGCTTCGGAGGCCCGCTTCCGGGTGCTCACCGAGAGCTCGATCGACCTGATCTCCGTGGTCGACGCCGACGGCATCATGCAATACCAGAGCGCGGCGCTGCGCCACCTGCTGGGGTTCGACCCGGTGGATTCGGTCGGCAAGAGCGTCTTCGAGCTGATCCACAAGGACGACGTGGACCACGTGCGGGCCGCCTTCCGGCGCCTCGCCGAGACGCGCGCGCTCACCGAGCCCGTGGAGTTTCGCCTGCGCCACCGCGACGGGAGCTGGCGCACCTTCGAGTAGCTCGGCACCAATTGCCTGGACAACCCGCACATCCGCGGCCTGGTGTGGAACTCGCGCGACGTCACCGACCGGAAGGTGATCCAGCAGCGCATCCAGCACCTCGCGTACCACGACAACCTCACGGGGCTTCCCAACCGGGGACTGCTGCAGGACCGCCTCGCGCGCTCCATCGCCCGCGCCGAGCGAGCCGGAAAGAAGGTCGCGGTGCTCTTCATCGACCTGGACAACTTCAAGAACATCAACGACACGCTGGGCCACGACGTGGGCGACGAGCTGCTGCGGCAGGTCTCGCGCCGGCTCGCCGATTGCGTGCGACTGGAGGACACGATCGCGCGCCAGGGCGGCGACGAGTTCATCGTGCTGCTGGACAACCTCGACGACGGCCGCAACTCCTCCATCGTGGCGCAGAAGATCCTGAACCAGCTGCGCCTGCCGCTGGTCCTGGGCGGCACCGAGCAGCACGTGAGCGGCTCGGTGGGCATCGCGGTCTACCCCGAGGACGGGCGCGACGCGCAGACGCTCATGAAGAACGCCGACACCGCCATGTTCCACGGCAAGGGCCTTGGCAAGAACACGTACCAGTACTTCACCGCGCAGATGAACATCGCCGTGAAGCGCCGCATGATGCTCGAGTCGGCGCTTCGCCGCGCGGTGCTCCAGAAGGATTTCGTCCTGCACTACCAGCCGCAGATCGACCTGGAGAGCGGCGAGATCATCGCGTGCGAGGCGCTGGTGCGCTGGAAGACCGAGGACAGCGGCACGGTGATGCCCGGCGACTTCATCCCGCTCGCCGAGGAGACGGGCCTCATCAACGAGATCGGCGAATGGGTGCTTCGCGAGGGCTGCCGCCAGGCCAAGGAGTGGCAGGACATGGGGATGGCCCCCGACCGGCGCATGGCGATCAACCTGTCGGCGCGCCAGTTCTCCGACAAGGGCTTCCTCGACATGGTGACGCGCGTGCTCTCCGACACGGGGCTGCCGCCCAGCTGCCTCGAGCTCGAGATCACCGAAAGCCAGGTGATGCGCCAGACCGACGGCATGATCCAGCTCCTGCACAAGCTCTCGGAGATGGGCGTGCAGCTCGCCATCGACGACTTCGGCACGGGCTACTCGAGCCTGTCGTACCTGAAGCGCCTGCCGATCCAGAAGTTGAAGATCGACCAGTCCTTCATCCGCGACATCACCGTGGACCCGAACGACACCGCGATCGTGGTGGCGATCATCAGCATGGCGCACAGCCTCGAACTGGACACGATCGCCGAGGGCGTGGAAACCGCGGGCCAGCTGGCGCTCCTTCGCGCCAAGGGCTGCCGCGTGGGGCAGGGCTTCTTCTTCGCCGCGCCCCTGCCCGCGCAGGAAATCTACCCTCTGCTGCTCGGCGCGCGGATCGCCTTCCCTGCGGCCTGATTGCCGCCCGGGCCTTCGTCCAAGGCCGGGTCAGTCCGCGAGCAGCAGGAATATCGCGGGGTTCTTCCCGATCGCGCGCGGCGAAGCGCGCCAGGCGTCGATCCGGTCCAGGCGAACCCATTCGCGCGGCGAGGTGAGGTCCACCGCCACGGCAAGCCGCGTCGCGGGCTTGCACCCTTCCACGAGGTCGGCCAGCAGCGCGTCGCCGCGGTAGGGCGTCTCGATGAAGACCTGCGTCTCGGCGTGGCGAGCCGAATGCCGCTCGATCTCCGCGATCGCGGTGCGACGCGCGGTGCGCTCGGCCGGAAGGTAGCCGTGGAACCGGAAGCGCTGCCCGCCCAGCCCGCTCGCCATGAGCGCCAGGAAGATCGCGCCCGGCCCCACCTGCGGCACCACGCGGATCGCTCGGCGGTGCGCTTCGGCGACGAGCGGCGCCCCGGGATCGGCGATGGCGGGCAGGCCCGCCTCCGACAGGAGTCCCACGTCGCGTCCCGAGGCGAGCGGCTCGATCAAGCGCGCGATCTGCGAATCCGGCGTGTGCTCGTTGTACTCGGCGATGGAGATCTCGCGCATGGGCTTCGGATGGCGGCACGCGGCAAGCCATGCGCGCGCGCTCTTCGCGTCCTCGGCGATGAACGCGTCGAGGCGGCGGATCGTGGCAAGCACCGTCTCGGGCACGACCGACTCGGGCGCGCTTTCGGTCGAGAGCCACGCGGGCAGCAGGTAGAGCGTGCCCGCGCTCACGGCACCGCGATGCCTTCTTCGCGAAGCATCTGCGAGAGCGCGATGAGCGGCAGGCCCACGAGCGCGGTGGGGTCCTCGCCGCCCAGCCTCGAGAGAAGGGCGATTCCCAGGCCCTCGCTCTTGGCGCTGCCGGCGCAGTCGAGCGCGGGCTCCCGGGCGAGGTAGCGGTCGATCTCGGCGGGTTCGAGGCGGCGGAAGGCCACGTCGGTGGTCACGACCCGCACCTGCTCGCGGCCCGAGGGCGCGTGCAGCAGGCAAAGCCCCGTGTGGAAAAGCGCCTCGCGGCCCGAAAGCCGCGCGAGCTGGGCCCGGGCGGCGGCAAGGGTCCCGGGTTTGCCGATGGGCGATCCGTCCACCTCGGCCACCTGGTCGCAGCCTATGATCAGCGACCGGGGATGGCGCCCTACGGCCGCCAGCGCCTTGGCGTGGGCGAGCCGCCGCGCCGTGGCCGCGGGCTCCTCGCCGGCAAGGGCGATCTCGTTCACGTCCGGCGACCAGGACTCGAAGGGCAGGCCCAGGCGTTCCAGCAGCTCCCGCCGATAGCGGGATCCGGACGCCAGGATGATTGAAATATCAGTCAAAACAGTGTATTATTGTGATTAGTTAAAGCATATTCTACCATGGACGACGAGCTCCTTATCCACCTGGATCGCCTGCAAGAGACGCCAACCGTCTTCGAAGGCGATGTCGACCTCGAGGACTTTCCCCGGCTCGCCGAGGAGATCGCCGAGCCCGCGCCGGAGCTCCATTACCGCGTCACGGCCCGCCTGGACCCGCAGCGTCGCAAGGTGGTGTCGTGTATAATCGAGGGCTTCGTTTTTCTCACGTGCCAGACGACTTTGGAAGCCTTCCGGCACGCGATCTCGATCGACGAACGCATCGTGCTGGTTGAAAACGAGTCGATGCTACCGCCCATCGAAGAGGAGAGCGACGCCGAAGATTACCTCGTCGCCGACGGTCCGGTGGATGTCCTCGACGTGGTCGAGGACGCGCTCCTCCTCTCGCTGCCCATGGTGCCGCGCAAGCCCGGGCTCGAGGAAGGCGCGGGCAAGCCCCACGAGGAGGGCGCGCGCGAATCGCCCTTCGCGGCGCTCGCGAGCCTCAGGAAACGACCCGAATAGAACGCTACCAGGAGAGCCACATGGCCGTACAACAGAACAAGAAATCGCCGTCCAAGCGCGGCATGCATCGCGCACACGACCACCTGGGCACGCCCCCGGTCGCGGTCGAGCCGACGACGGGCGAGACGCACCTGCGCCACCACATCTCGCCGTCGGGCTATTACCGCGGCAAGAAGGTCATCCAGACCAAGGACTGACGGGCGCAACCGGCGGACCGGTGAAGACCGTCCTCGCCGTCGACGCCATGGGTGGGGATCACGGGCCGAAGGTCACGGTCCCCGCCTGCTTCGACTTCCTCGCCGCGCATCCCGGCGCCGAGCTGCTCCTCGTGGGCCAGCTTCCGGTCCTCGAGCACGAGATCTCGCGTCTCGGGCGCTCGAGTTCTTCGGCGCCCGAAGATCGCGCATCGCGCCTGACTCTCGTCGAGGCGACCGAAGTCGTCGCCATGGACGAGGACGTGCGCACCGCCATCCGCACCAAGAAGCATTCGTCCATGCGCATCGCGATCGACCTCGTGAAGCAGGGCCGCGCGCAGGCCTGCGTGAGCGCCGGCAACACGGGCGCCCTCATGGGGACCGCGAAGTTCGTGCTGAAGACCCTTCCCGGCATCGACCGCCCCGCCATCTGCGCGGTGCTCCCCACCCGAACCGGC
>DATBEA010000475.1:0-4493 GCA_036276215.1 Usitatibacter sp. | reverse complement strand
GCCCGCGAGATCACCAAGCGCTTCGAGACGTTCGCGCGCATGCCGCTCGCCGCGGCGTCGGCGTGGATCCAGGCCGATGCCGACCGCGGCCGCGGCGAGTTCGTGCTGGCGGTCGAAGGCCGGGAGCCCGCGCAAGCGGGCGGCGGCGCCGATCCGCGCGCGGTGCTCTCGATCCTCCTCGCGGAGCTGCCCGTGAAGCAGGCCGCCGCGCTCGCCGCGAAGATCACCGGAGCGCGAAAGAACGAGCTCTACGCGATGGCGCTCGAGATGAAGGACCTATAATCGCGTCGATGGCCGAGAAGCTCACGCTCACGCGACCCGACGATTGGCACGTGCATTTTCGCGACGGCGAGGCCCTGCGCTCAATCGCTGCGGCCACGGCGCGCCAGTTCGCCCGCGCCATCGTGATGCCGAACCTGAAGCCCCCTGTGGCGAGCGTGGCCGACGCGAAGGCCTATCGCGAGCGCATCCTCGCCGCGCTTCCCGCCAAGGCGCGCTTCGAGCCGCTCATGACGCTCTACCTCACCGACGAGACGCCGCCCGACGAGATCGGGAGGGCCAAGGCGAGCGGCTTCGTGAAGGCGGTGAAGTACTACCCCGCGGGCGCCACCACCAATTCCGCCTCGGGCGTGACCGACATCCGCAAGTGCGACGCGGTGCTGGAAGCGATGCAGGCCGCGGGCCTGCCGCTCCTCGTGCACGGGGAGGTGGCCGATCCCGAGGTCGACGTGTTCGACCGGGAGGCCGTGTTCCTCGATCGCATCCTCGGCCCGCTCGTGAAGCGCTTCCCCACGCTCAAGGTCGTGGTCGAGCACATCACCACGCACGAGGCGGCGAGCTTCGTCGAGCGCGCGGGAAGCAATGTGGGCGCCACGATCACGCCGCATCACCTGCTGCTCAACCGCAACGCGCTCTTCGCGGGCGGGCTGCAGCCGCACCACTATTGCATGCCCGTGATCAAGCGCGAGACGCACCGGCGCGCCCTCGTGAAGGCCGCGACCTCGGGCAACCCCAGGTTCTTCCTCGGGACCGACACCGCGCCCCATTCGCGCGCGAACAAGGAGACGGCGTGCGGGCACGCGGGCGTGTACAGCGCCCATGCCGCGCTCGAGCTCTACGCCGAGGCGTTCGAGGCGGCGGGCGCGCTCGACCGCCTCGAGGCGTTCGCGAGCTTCCACGGCCCGGACTTCTACGGCCTGCCGCGAAATAGCGGCAAGGTCTCCCTGGTGCGCGAATCGTGGGAGGTGCCCGCCGAGCTTCCCTTCGGCGATGCGACGGTGGTGCCGCTTCGCGCCGGACAGAAGCTCGCCTGGCGCCTCGCGGGCTAGCCTTGGACTGGATCGCGGCGCGCGAGCGCCTGCGCGCGCCGATCTTCGCGCCGCTGTACCCATTTCTCGCGCGCCTTCCCGTCGATCGCTGGCCGACCCAGGCCGAGCTCACGGCGCTCGCCGAAGGCGTGCGCACCGCCAACGGCCGGCCGCTCGCATTCACCGCTCCCGCCGCGATCGAGGGCCGGGCGTCCTACGAGGCCACCATCGCCGCGACGGGCGAGGTGCCCACCCGCACGGACAACTGGCACGACCTCTTCAACGCCCTTTGCTGGATGGCGTGGCCGCTCGCCAAGGCCGCGATCAACGCGCAGCACGTGGCGATCCTCGGGGAGCGCGGCGCCGCCGAGGCGAAAAGGCGCGGGCCCGAGCGCGACGCCCTCACGCTCTTCGACGAGGGCGGCGTGGTGGTGGCTTCCAGCGATCCGACGCTCCTCGCCCTCATCCGCGATTTCGAGTGGAAGAAGCTTTTCTGGGAACGGCGCGCGGATGTCGAAGCGCGCATGAAGTTCTTCGCCTTCGGCCATGCGTGCCTCGAGCAATCGCTCGCTCCCTACCTCGGCATGGTGGCGAAGACGATCTTCGTCCCGGTCGACGATTTCTTCCACATGCTTCCCGTCGAGTCGCAGGTGCCGCGGGCCGACGAGCTCCTCGCGCGCCATTTCGAAAGCCGTGCGCGCTTCGCGAGCCCCAAGTCCATGGCGCCGATGCCGATCCTGGGCGTGCCCGGCTGGCATTTCGCCCCGCAGGACGAGGCGTTCTACTCCGACGAGGACCATTTCCGCCCCTCGCGCCCGGTATGATTTGGGCATGAAAAGCCTCTGGAACGACACCGAAGCCGCGGCCTTCGCGGGCGACCTCGGGCAGCGCATCTACACCTCGCGCCTCCTGGGCCGCGACAAGTCGCTGGTCCTGCACGGCGGAGGCAACACGTCCGTGAAGGTTCGCGAGCGCGACCTGCTGGGCCGCGAGGTGGACGTGCTCTACGTGAAGGGCAGCGGCTGGGACCTGGAGCACATCGAGGCGCCGGGCTTCTCGCCGGTGCGCCTTGCGCACCTGGTGGAGCTCTCGAAGCTGCCGGCGCTTCCGGACCCGGAGATGGTGAACCAGATGCGCACGCACATGCTGCGCGCGGAAGCGCCCACGCCTTCGGTCGAGGCGATCCTGCATGCGACGCTCCCCTTCAAGTACGTGGACCACACCCACGCGGACCCGGTGCTCGCCATCAGCAACACCCGCGATGGGGAGCGGCGCATTCGCGCGTTGTATGGCGACGAAGTCGTGGTGATCCCGTACGTGATGCCGGGCTTCGACCTTGCCCGCCTTTGCGCGCAGTTGTTCGAGCGCGAGCGAAAGCCCGCGACCATCGGCATGGTGCTTCTCAACCACGGCATCTTCTCGTTCGGCGAGAGCGCGCGCGAATCCTACGAACGCATGATCGCGCTGGTCGACAAGGCGGAGCAGGCGCTCGCGAGGGAATCGAAGCCCGCGCACCCGGTGAGTCGCACCGCTCCCAAGGCATCGCTTCGCGGCGAGCTCGCGGCGCTGCGCCGCGAGGTCTCGCGCGTAGCCGGCTTTCCCGCCATCGTCGCGACGCACTCGGACGATGCGAGCCTTGCCTTCGCGCAGCGCCCCGACGCCGCGTCCATCGCGCGCCGCGGCCCTGCCACCCCGGACCACGTGCTGCGCACCAAGCGCATTCCCATGGTGGGGCGCGACGTGGACGGCTACGCGCGCGAGTACGCGTCGTACTTTGGCGAGAATGCGCCGAAGGCCCGCGAGGCCAAGACCATGCTGGATGCCGCGCCGCGCGTGATCGTCGATCCCGCGGTGGGCATCGCCACCGTCGGGCGCACCGCCAAGGACGCGCAGGTCGTGTTCGACATCTACGAGCACACGATGCAGGTGATCCAGCGCGCGGAAGGGCTCGGGGGCTGGCAGGCGCTTCCCGCGAAGGACATCTTCGACGTGGAGTACTGGGACCTCGAGCAGGCGAAGCTTCGCAAGGGCGGGACGACGCCGCCATTCACGGGCGAGGTGGTCCTCGTGACCGGCGCCGCTTCGGGCATCGGCAAGGCATGCGTGCAGAGCTTCCTCGCCCGCGGCGCGGCGGTGGTGGCGCTCGATCTCGATCCCGGCATCGAGAACCAGATGAAGCGCCCCGATTTCCTCGGCATCGCGTGCGACGTGACCGACGCGGGCATGCTCACCGCGGCGCTGGAGCGCGGCGTGCGCGCCTTCGGGGGGCTCGACATGCTGGTCCTCAACGCGGGCATATTTCCCGGCGGCAAGCGCATCGAGGCGTTGGGCGACGGCGAGTGGGACAAGGTGATGCGCGTGAACCTGGACGCGAACCTGGCGCTCCTGCGCGAATCGCATCCGCTCCTCAAGCTCGCGCCGCGCGGCGGACGCGTCGTGGTGATCGGATCGAAGAACGTGCCCGCGCCGGGCCCCGGCGCCGCGGCCTATTCGGCGTCGAAGGCCGCGCTGGCGCAGCTCGCGCGGGTGGCGGCCCTCGAGTGGGGCGCCGATGCGATCCGCATCAACATGGTGAATCCCAACGCCGTGTTCGACACCGGCATCTGGACCGACGAGGTCCTCGCCGAACGCGCGAGGCACTACGGCCTCTCCGTCGATGCGTACAAGAAGAACAACGTGCTGCGGGTGGAGGTCACGAGCCGCGATGTGGCGGAGCTCGCCGCCGAGCTCTGCGGGCCGCTCTTCGCCAAGACGACCGGCGCGCAGATCCCCGTGGACGGCGGCAACGACCGGGTGATCTAGGCCCGCAGCGTAAAATGCGGGGGTGAAGCAAGCCAGGCGGTCGCTGTGCCACTTCGGTTGCACAGAGGAAAGTCGGGACTCCAGAGGGCAGCGTAGCGGGTAACTCCCGTCCACCGTGAGGTGAGGATTAGAGGAACAGTGACGATGCCCCTGCCGCAAGGCGGGGGAGTGAAACGGCCAATCTCTACGCGGAGCAACACCAAGTAGGCAGACGACGACGTGGCCCACCGAGTCTGCGGGTAGGTGGCTCGAGGCGCGCGGCAACGCGCGTCCCAGAGGAATGACCGTCATAGCGCCACGGGGGTCCCCGACTTGTCGGGGTAATCCCTGGAAAGGCCGTATCAGAATCCCGCTTACCGGCTTGCTTCACTTCTCATTCCCGGC
>DATBEA010000474.1:0-2544 GCA_036276215.1 Usitatibacter sp. | reverse complement strand
CGTGCAGGGGGCCGCGGGCATGCGCTTCTGCCACCCCGAATACCTGCGCCGCGCGCGGGAGCTTTGCACTCGGCACGAGGTCCTCCTCATCGCCGACGAGATCATGACGGGGTTCGGCCGCACGGGAACGCTCTTCGCGACCGAGCAGGCCGGCATCGCGCCGGACCTCATGTGCCTGTCCAAGGGCCTCACCGGCGGATACCTGCCGCTTTCATGCGTGCTCTCGAGCGACGAGGTCTACTCGGCGTTCTACGACGACGATCCGCGCCGCGGCTTCCTGCACTCGCATTCGTACACCGGCAACGCGCTCGCCTGCCGCGCCGCGTGCACGGTGCTCGACCTCTTCGAGCGCGAGTCGGTGCTCGCCGCCAACGAGCGCAAGGCGGCGCGCTTCTTCGAGAAGGCCGCGGGCCTCGCGCATCATCCGGGGGTGCGCGATTTCCGCCACCTCGGCATGATCTGGGCGTTCGAGGCCGCGACCGACGATCCTTCGTTCGCGGCGCGCGCCTTCGCGATGGCGCTGGAGCGCGGCGTGCTGCTGCGCCCCATCGGCAACACGGTTTATTTCATGCCCCCCTACGTGATCGAGGACGCCGAGTTCGCGATGCTCGTGGACACCGCGAGGGATATCGTGGACGCGCTGGCGCGGCCGTGAGGATCGCCGCCTGGGTGCTCGCGCTGCTGCTGCCTGTTTCGGGGGTTGCCGCGCCGCACGGGCTTCCTCGAACGGTAGCCGACGCGTTGAAGCGGGCCGCGGTGCCGCTCGACGCGGTGTCGGCGGTCGTGGAACCGGTGGAGGGCGGAAGGCCCCTCGTGTCGCTGAACGCCGATGCGCCGATGAACCCGGCTTCGGTCATGAAGCTCGTCACGAGCTTCGCGGCGCTCGACCTTTTGGGGCCGGCGTTTCGCTTCCACACCGAAGTGCTCCTCGCGGGGCCGCTCGACGACGGGGTCCTGCAGGGCGACCTCGTGATCCGCGGCGGCGGCGATCCCCAGCTCACCTACGAGCGCTTGTGGCAGCTCGCGCATGCGTTGCGCTCGCGAGGGCTTCGCGAGATCCGCGGGGACATCGTCATCGACCGCGCCTACTTCGCTCCCGCGCCCTTCGACCCGGGCCGCTTCGACAACGAGCCGCGGCGCGGCTACAACGTGGGCGCCGATGCCTTCCTCGTGAATTTCGACGCGGTCCAGTTCGCCTTCACGCCCGGGGGCGAGGGCGTGCGCGTGAGCGCCGAGCCCGACCTGCCCAACGTCGAGGTCGCGAGCCGCGTGCACGCCACTCCCGGTCCCTGCGGGGCGTGGCGCAAGGACATCGCGTACGACGTGCAGCAGAACGGCCTCCTCGTGCTGGTGACCTTCACCGGCAGCATGCCCGCCGAGTGCGGCGAGAAGCGCCTGTCGCTCGCGGTGCTCGATCCGGCCGCGTACACGGAGTCGCTCCTTCGGTGGGTCTGGAGCGAGGCGGGCGGCACATTGCGCGGCAAGGTGCGCCAGGGCGCTGCGCCTTCGGGCGCCCGCGCCTTCTACAGCGCGGCTTCCGAGCCGCTCGCCGTGCTGGTGCGCGACATGAACAAGTATTCGAACAACGTGATGGCCCGCCAGATCTTCCTCGCCCTTTCCGCCGAGGGGCTCGGGCCTCCGGGCACGGAAGCCGCGAGCGCCGGGATCGTGCGCGAATGGCTCGCGTCGCGGCGCATCGACGCCACGGGGCTCGCGATCGAAAACGGCGCGGGGCTCTCGCGCGACGACCGCATCACGGCCGCGGCGCTCGCCGCGCTCCTGCGCGCCGCATGGGCGAGCCGGGTGATGCCGGAGCTCGCGGCGTCGCTGCCGATCTTCGCGGTGGACGGTACGCTCAAGCTTCGCCCGGGCGCGGGTGCCGCGGGACACGCGCATCTCAAGGGAGGGACGTTGAACGGCGTGCAAAGCGCCGCCGGCTACGTGCTGGATGCGAAGGGGCGGCGCTGGATTGTCGTGATGATGGTGAACCATCCCAACGGCAACGCGGCCCAACCCGCCATCGACGCGCTCGTCGAATGGACCCATGGGGAGGCGCGATGAACGACCCGGTGCTGAACCAGCCTCCTCCCCTCGAGGGCTTCAATGCCTACGACGCGGATCCCCGGCTGCGTGAAGCCGTGGCGCGCGCCGGGGCGCAATGGATCGAGGCCGACGCGCGCTCGCTCGGCGCGTTCGTGGGCTCGGCGGAAGCGCAATCGCTTGCGGCCGCCGCGAATCGCAACACGCCGCAACTGAAAACGCACGATCGCTACGGGCGGCGAATCGACTTCGTCGAATACGATCCGTCGTACCACGCGCTCATGACGCGTGCCTTCGCCTCCGGCCTGCATTCGCTCGCGTGGAAGCGCCACGATGCCGGCTTCAGCGCGCGCGCGGTGCTCTTTCACTTGTGGAACCAGCTCGAGCAGGGGACGTCCTGCCCGGTCACCATGACCTTCGCTTCGGTCGCGATGCTCGAGCACGCCCCGGAAGTGGACCGGCGCTGGCGTGGGTGCATCCTCGCCGACGCCTACGATCCACGTC
>DATBEA010000473.1:0-2224 GCA_036276215.1 Usitatibacter sp. | reverse complement strand
CCGCGCGCAATTCCGAGGAAACGCGTCGCGCGGTGCAGGCGCTCGCGGGGGCGGCGTGCGTGGAGTTCTCCGGCATCGCCGCGGCGGATGCGCCGCGCGCCAGCACGGCCTTCGCCGCGCTGCAGCTGGGCGAGCGCCTCGTCGAGCGGCCCGTCGAGCAGATCTCGCGCTACTGGGTCTTCGTTCCCGCCTCGAGCGACCGGCGCGGCGCCGAGGCCCGGATCGCGCAGCTTCGCCGCCAGGGCGTGAGCGACGTCTCGATCCGGCCCGACAACGCGATCTCGCTCGGCGTCTTCTCGAGCGAGGACGCCGCGAACCGGTTCCTCGCCTCCCTGGAGGCGAAGGGGGTGAAGGAGGCGGAGGTCGGTCCCTTCGTCCGCGAGCTTCGCGAAATCGCGATGCTGGTGCGCGAGCCCGACACCGAAACGGTCGCGCGGCTCACCCTCCTGCAGCGCGAATACCCGGGCACGGCGCTTCGCGCCGTCCCATGCCCCACGCCTCCGACCTGATGGAAAATGCGCTACATGCGTAGAATCAGGGACTTTTCGACCCGGAACCTCATGGCGCGCACCGTCCGCCTCCTGATCGCAATCGCCGCCACGCTGCTCGCCACGGCGGCCGCCGCGCAAACGCTCTACGCGGTCAGTGTGCGCACCTATTCCGATCCGGGCTACCACGGCGTCGAGGGAAACCTCTACCTCGTCGACCCGGAGACCGCCTCCACGCGCCTGATCACTTCCCTCAATGCGAGCGGCAAGGCACCCATCGGCCTCGACGGCATCGCGATCCATCCACGCACGGGCGTCTTCTACGGCATCACGGCGCCCTCGTCGACGGTCATCCCGAGGACCCTCGTCATCATCGACCCCGTCAACGGCAACGTGACTCCGGTGGGCGACCTGGGGCAGTCGGCCTCCGACATCGAGTTCGACGAGAAGGGCACGCTCTACGCGTGGATGCCGGAAACGCGGCAGATCGGCACCGTGGACCTGGACTCGGGGCGCGCCACGCCTCGCGGCAACCCCATCCAGCGCAGTGCGTCCAAGGGCGGCTTCGTGCTCATCGGCGGAGGCAAGGCCTACGTGGCCACGACGGGCGGCGCCGGAACCATCGACACGATCGACATCGACACGGGCGTGGTCACGACCGGACCCGCGCTCACGGGCGCTCCCTTTCCGGATCTCATCAACAGCCTCGCGTTCAACAAGGGCATCGTGTACGCGATCAACTCGAACTTCGGCCGTTCGTCCCAGGCGAACCTCGTCACCATCGACCCGCGCACGGGCAAGGTGACCGACATCGGCGCCCTGCCCAACGACACGGATGCGATCACGTTCGGGCCCGCGACGGTGAGCAAGGACGTCACCACCAGCATCCTGGAGTGGCGCTTCCCGATTCTCGTGGGGCTGGGCCTCTTCGCCTTGCTGGTCATCGTCGTGGCGATGAGGTCCTCGGGCAAGCCGGCCGAATGACCCGTCGCACTACCCTCGCCGCGCGGCTCGCCGCGGCGGCCGTGCTCCTTGCGGCGGCCGGGTGCTCGCTCATCGACCCCCACAACATGATCGGCCGGCAGATGGGCGAGGCCCACGGGCCCGCCACCGAGCCCGTGCCTTCGCCTCCCCCGGCAACGCTCGACGCCGGGGCACGCGAGCGCGCGTTCGATTTCGTGTGGGACACGATCAACGACCACTACTACGATCCCCGCTACAACGGAGTGGATTGGAAGGCGGTGCGCGAGCGCTACCATCCGCTCGCGCTGGCGGCGACCGACGACGACGCCTTCTGGGACGTGCTGGACAGGATGACGGGCGAGCTCAAGGATGCGCACACCCGGGTCGAGTCGCCCAGGCGCGTCGAGCTTCGGCAGCGCGACGAGTCGATCACGCTGGGCCTCGCGATCGCGCTCCTCGACGGGCGGCTCACGGTCTCGGGAGTGAACGCCGATTCCGACGCCTGGTGGGCCGGCGTTCGTCCCGGCATGTTCATCGTGACGCTTGGCGGCGCGCCCGCGATGCAGGCCTATCGCATGGCGCTCCACGAGACGCGCAACGATTCCACCGACCGCTCGCGCCACCTGCGCGCCGTGCGCCGCATCATGACCGGGGCGCCGGGGTCGAAGGCCGAGATCGAGTTCGAGCGCGCCGACGGCACGCGCTTCACGGCCACCCTCGTGCGCCACCCGCATCGATCGCCCGCGAACGAACGCCACCGCGTGCTCCCCTCG
>DATBEA010000472.1:0-3598 GCA_036276215.1 Usitatibacter sp. | reverse complement strand
CGATGAGGACATCGCCGCGCTCTACGCCTTCGTGATGACGCGCGAGCCGGTGCGCGCGACCACGCCCGCCAACTCGGTCCTGGTGCCGCGTTTCGCGGTGGCCGTTTGGAACTCGCGCTACTTGCGGCCGGGGCCCATCGAAACCGACGCCTCCCATGATGGCGCGTGGAATCGCGGCCACTATCTTGCCGAGTCGCTCGCGCATTGCAGCGAGTGCCATACGCCGCGCGACAAGCTGGGCGGCGAGAAGCGCGACCAATATCTTTCCGGCGGCGAGGCGGGAGGCTGGCATGCGCCGGCGTTGAACGAGCATTCGACTTCGCCGATCGCGTGGAACGCGGCCGCGATGGAAGGCTACCTGCGCACCGGCCTCGTGGACCAGCATGCGATCTCCGCGGGACCGATGCGCGGCGTCGTGGATAACCTCGGCCACGCTTCGTCCACCGATGTCCATGCGCTCGCGCAATACGTGGCTTCCATGGAACGCAAGGGCGGCCGTCCCGTGGCGGGCGCCGTGACGCCCGGCGATACTCGCGGGGCGCGCCTCTATGCCGGAGCTTGCGGGGAGTGCCACGACCGAGGCCGGGCCGTCGATGGCGGGGCCCTCGAGATGAACGAGGCGATCGCGGCGACGATCCCCACGCCGAAGAACCTGATCCACATCGTGCGCGACGGCATCGTCCCGCGCGAAGATCGCGCGCAGCCCTGGATGCCGGCGTTCAAGGGCGCGCTCACCGACGAGGATCTCGCGGAGCTCGTGGACCACGTCCGCACGCTGGGCGGAGGACCTCCGTGGAAAGACGTGCTCGCCGAGGTGAAGGCCACACGGAAGGAAGGCATGCCCGAATGATCAGGCTCCAGGTCAATGGAAAGGCGCACGAGGTGGATGTGGACCCCGCGACGCCACTCCTATATGTGTTGCGAAACGAGCTCGCGCTCAACGCGGCTAAATTCGGTTGCGGGCTGGGCCAGTGCGGCTCGTGCACCGTGATGGCCGACGGCGAAGCGATCTATTCGTGCCTCACGCCCGTGTCGGCGCTCGAAGGCCGGCACATCGTGACGGTGGAGGGCCTCGGCAGCGCCGAGCGGCCCGGCCCGATGCAGCGCGCCTTCATCGAAGCGCAGGCGGCGCAGTGCGGATACTGCATTCCCGGGATGATGATGCGGGCACAGGCCCTCCTCGAGAAGAAGCCGCGCGCGAGCGCCGATGAGATCCGTGAGGCGCTCGAGCCCAACCTGTGCCGCTGTGGCACGCACATGCGCATCCTGCGCGCGGTAGCGCGCGCGCAAGAGCTGATGGGGGCGAAGTGAGCTTGCCGATGCCGGGCCGGCGCGAGTTCCTCGCAGGCGGCGGTGCGCTCGTGCTCGCGTTCTCGCTTTCGCCGCGCGCCTGGGCGCAGGAAGCGCATGGCGATGCGGGAAAGGGGCCCAAGCTTCCCGGCAGCCTTTCGAAGACGCCGCTCCTCGACTCGTGGATCCGCATCGCCGCCGACGGCTCGATCACGGTCTTCACGGGAAAGTGCGAGCTGGGGCAGGGCGTGCGCACGGCGCTGCAGCAGATCGCGGCCGAGCAGCTCGCCGTCGCCTTCGAGCGCGTCGCGATGGTGACCGCGGATACGGCCCTCACGCCCAACGAGGGATTCACCTCGGGAAGCAACTCGTTGAAGGACAGCGGCACCGCGATCCTCAACGCCGCGGCGCAGGTTCGCGAGATCCTGCTCGCCGAAGCGGCGCGACGCTGGAACGCCGCGCCCGGCGACCTTTCCGCGCGCGACGGATTCGTCACCGGACCTGGCGCGCAGCGCCTGGGCTATGGCGATCTCGTCGCGGGGCAGTCGCTGCACGTGCAGGCAAAGCCGCAGTCGCCCCTCGTGCCGGCTTCGGCGCATCGCGTCATGGGCAAGGCGGTGGCGCGCGTCGACATCCCGGCCAAGGTGACGGGCGGCGAGGCGTACGTCCACGACCTGCGCCTGCCGGGGATGGTGCATGCCCGTGTCGTTCGCCCGCCCCAGCCCGGCGCGACACTTCGCTCGCTCGGCACCGCACCGGCCGCCGCGATGCCGGGCGTGCTGAAGATCGTCCACGATGGCAGCTTCGTCGCGGTCGTGGCCGAAAAGGAATTCCAGGCGGTGCAGGCGATGCGCGCGTTGCAGGACCGCGCGCAATGGGACTCGCCGCCGATGCCACCCGCGGATATCCACGCGCATCTCGCGAGCCTCGGGTCCGACGACACGGTGATCCTGGATCGCACGGGGCAGGGGGGCGGCGGCACTTCGCACGAGGCCGCGTACCGGCGGCCCTATCACCTGCATGGCGCCATCGGTCCCGCGTGCGCCGTCGCGCTCTTCAAGGATGGCGAGCTCACGGTGTGGTCGCACGCGCAGGGCATGTTCCCGTTGCGCGACGCGGTCGCGGAGCTGGTGGGATTGCCCAAGGAAAAGGTGCGCTGCATCCACCGCGAGGGCTCGGGCTGCTACGGCCACAACGGCGCCGACGATGCGGGCGGCGATGCGGCGCTCATCGCACGTGGCTTCCCGAATCGGCCGGTGCGCGTGCAATGGATGCGCGAGCAGGAACACTCGTGGGAGCCCTTCGGGCCGGCGATGTACTCGCGCTCGCGGGCGACGCTGGACTCCGGCGGGAACATCGCGAGCTGGGAATACGACGTGTGGAGCAACACGCACTCGACGCGTCCCGGGAACGCGGGAAGCCTCGCGGCGGGAATGCTCGTCGCCAAGCCCTTCAAGCCGCCGCCGCCCCGCCCTATTCCGCAGCCCGAAGGGGGAGGGGACCGCAACGCCATTCCCATCTACCGCGTGCCGGTGGCGAGGGTCACGAGCCACTTCATCCCGCGCATGCCGCTTCGCGTCTCGGCGCTTCGCGCGCTCGGGGCGTACATGAACGTGTTCTCCCTCGAGAGCTTCATGGACGAGCTCTCGCTCCTCGCCCGCGCGGACCCCGTGGAGTTTCGATTGCGCCACCTCGATGACCCGCGCGCGGTCGACGTCGTGCGCTCTTCCGCCCGCGGCTTCGGCTGGGATGCCTGGAAGCGCACGCCGGGCCATGGGCGCGGCTTCGCCTTCGCGCGCTACAAGAACCTCGCCGCCTACTGCGCGGTGGCGATGGAAGTCGAGGTGATCCGCGAGTCCGGCGAGATCCGCGTGGGACGCGTGCATTGCGCCATCGACAGCGGCGAGGCCGTGAATCCCGACGGTATCCGCAACCAGGCCGAGGGCGGTGTCGTGCAATCGTTGAGCTGGACGCTTCGCGAAGCGGTGACCTGGGACGAGAAGAAGATCACCTCACGCGACTGGGGCCGCTATCCGATGATTCGCTTCCCGCACGTTCCGCGGTCGATCGACGTGGAGGTGCTGGACCGCCCCGGCCAACCCTTCCTGGGAACGGGCGAGGCGACCCAGGGTCCCGCCGCCGCCGCGTTGGCCAATGCGCTTTGCGATGCCGCCGGGGTTCGCATCCGCGACATCCCCTTTACGGCGGACCGTCTGAAGGCGGTTTTTCGATCGTAGTGTTGAGCGGTGGCTATGCCATCCGCTCCAACACGGCCAACACGACATAATATCAATTATGCGACGTTTAC
>DATBEA010000471.1:0-6220 GCA_036276215.1 Usitatibacter sp. | reverse complement strand
CTCTTCCTCGACGCCGGTTTCGAAGCGGTGCGATCCGCCGTGGGCCTCGTCCTCGCCGAGAAGATCGCGAGCGCCGCCGAGAGGCCCGTGGACAAGGATCCCAAGACCGCGCTGCAGGAGCACCTCCAGGGCCTCGGCCTCGCGTTGCCGCGCTACTCGGTGCAGAAGACCGAGGGCGAGGCGCACGAGCAGACCTTCGTGGTCGAGTGCCGCGTGGACGACCTGGGCGTGGTGGCGAGCGGCACCGGCGCCAGCCGCCGCGCGGCCGAGCAGGGAGCCGCGCAGGACGTCCTCGCGCAGCTCGAGAAGGGAAAGAAGAAGACGCGGGACGCGAAACGCGAGAGCGGGAGCGAGAAGTGAGCGCAGAGCCATTCCGCACGGGCACCGTCGCCATCGTGGGCAGGCCGAACGTCGGCAAGTCGACGCTCCTCAACCGCATCGTGAAGGCGCACCTGGCGATCACCTCGCGCAAGGCCCAGACCACGCGCCACCGCATCCTCGGCATCTGCACCGAGCGCGACGCGCAATACATCTTCGTGGACACGCCGGGCTACCAGACCCAGCACATGAACGCGCTCAACCGCTCGATGAACCGCACCGTGGGCCAGGTCGCCGCCGAGGTGGACGTGGTCGTGCTGGTGATCGACGCCCACGGGTGGGACGAGCGCGACGACCCGGTGCTCCAGCTGCTGCCCGCGGATGTCCCTGTGGTGCTCGCGCTCAACAAGGTGGACAAGGTGCGCGACAAGGCGAAGCTCGCCACCGCGCTCGTCACGGCCAACGCCAGGCGCGACTTCGCGGCGCTGGTGCCGGTGAGCGCGGTGAAGGGCACGCAGCTGAGGCCGCTCCTCGCGGAGATCCGCCGCCACCTTCCCGAGCAGCCGGCGATCTACGGCGAGGACGAGATCACCGACCGTCCCGAGCGCTTCCTGGCCGCCGAGCTCGTGCGCGAGCGCATCTTCCGCCTGCTGGGCGACGAGTTGCCCTACTCGACGGCCGTGGGAATCGAGCAGTTCGAGATCGAGGGGACCATGCGCCGCATCGCCGCGACCATCTACGTGGACAAGCCCAGCCACAAGGCGATCGTGATCGGCGTGAAGG
Organism: Usitatibacter sp.; assembly: GCA_036276215.1. Lineage (GTDB taxonomy): Bacteria > Pseudomonadota > Gammaproteobacteria > Burkholderiales > Usitatibacteraceae > Usitatibacter. The sequence goes on along the minus strand of DATBEA010000471.1, from coordinate 5,119 downwards.
GCGCGGCCCTGAAGCGCATCGGCACCGAGGCGCGCCACGCGATGCAGGAGCTCTTCGGATCGAAGGTGCACCTCGAGCTCTGGGTGCGAGTGAAGTCCGGGTGGGCCGACAGCGAGGCCGCCCTTCGCGAGCTGGGCTACCGCTAGCGCGCATCGTCCAGGAGTATGTCGAGACCTTGCTCCGAGCTTGCGCGACGTGCCGCGGGAAGCGAGAATGAAGCACGCATGGCTACGTGCAACGAACAACAGCAGCTTTTGCGTCACATCGCGGCGTCCTCGACGTTGGGGGATGTGCTTTACGGCGGCCACACGATGCGGCTCGTGTCCGAGGCCGAATGGGCCGGGCTGGTCCACGCGGTTGCCGAGGGAAGCCAGGCCGCCCTCCATGCGCTCTACGACCGGGCCCATCGGCCCGTCTTCGCGCTCGCGCTGCGAATCACGGGCAGCCGGGCGAGCGCCGAGGAAGTCACGCTCGATGTCTTCAGCGATGTCTGGCGGCGAGCGTACGACTACCACCCCTCCAGCGGGACCGTGCTGGGCTGGATCATGAACCAGGCACGCTCGCGTTCCCTCGACAGCGTTCGGTTCGATCGCCGGCAACAGCGCTTCACGCCGGCCCGCAGTGCCGGTGCATCGGTTCAAGCGGCGCGCTGGGCGATGGAGGAGAAGAAATCGTGATCAAGCATGATGGCAAGGCCCGACCGGACCTTCCCGCCCCGGACGAATCGCTGAAGGAGCGGCTCGCGATGCGCATCGGCGCGCAGGCCGGGCCCGCCGAGGGGCCGGGCATCCCGATCGGCGCGTGGATCGAGCCCGAATGGCGCGAGGTCGCGCCGGGAATCTCGTGCAAGCTCCTCGCCGTCGACGACGAGCGCGACCGCGTGAGCATGCTGGTGCGCCTCGAGCCCAATGCCGAGTATCCACCGCACCAGCATGCGGGCCTCGAGGAGCTGCACTTGCTGGAAGGCGAGCTCTGGATCGACGAGCGCAAGCTCTACCCCGGCGACTACAATCGCGCCGAGGCGCCGAGCGGCGACAAGCGCGTCTGGAGCGAGACCGGCTGCACCTGCGTGCTGGTCACCAGCACCCGCGACGTCCTCACCTGAGGAACCCCGGCTCCGCGCGCCGATTCGCACGGATCCCTCCGGTCGGCGACAATGGCGTCCCGACCTCGTCTCCACCATGGACCGCGGCTACGTCCTGCACAGCTATCCGTATCGCGAGACCAGCCTGATCCTGCAGGCCTGGACGGAGAAGCACGGGCGCCTCGGCCTCGTCGCCAAGGGCGCGCGCCGTCCCAAGTCCGCGTCGCGAAGCGTGCTCATCCCGTTCCAGCCGCTGGCACTCGACTGGTTCGGGCGGGGCGAGCTGCGCACGCTGAAGTCCGCCGAGCCCGCGGCGCCGGCGACACCGCTCGCGGGCGCGAGCCTCCTGTCGGCTTTCTACCTGAACGAGCTGCTGCTGAAGCTCACCACGCGCGACGACCCGCACGAGGGCCTCTTCGCCGCGTACGACGAGGCGATCACGTCGCTTCGCGCGATTTCGCGCGAGGCGCGCACGGTGCAGCGCGAGGCCGGCACGGCGCAGCGCGACATCGAGCCGGTGCTGCGCCGCTTCGAGCTTCGCCTGCTGCAGGAGCTGGGCTACGCCGTGGAGCTGCTGCGCGAGGCGGGGACCCATGCCCCGATCGCGGCCGAGCGCGAATACCTGTACGTGGTGGAGCGGGGCCCCGTGCCCGCGCCTGAAGGGGAAACGCCATCGAATGCAGTAAGATTAGCCGGCCAGACGCTGATCGACCTCGAGCGCGGCGACTTCGCGTCCGCCACCACCGCGGCCCAATCCAAGCAACTCATGCGCCTCCTCATCCACCATTCGCTCAACGGGCAGGAGCTCGCCACGCGCAGCCTCGTGCGCGACCTGCAGCGCATCGAAGGCGAGGCAGGCGAGGCGCAATGATCGAGCTGGGCGTCAACATCGACCACGTCGCGACGGTGCGCCAGGCGCGCCGGACCTACGAGCCCGACCCGGTCTGGGCGGCGGTCGAGGCCCACCTGGGCGGGGCCGACGGCATCACCGTGCACCTTCGCGAGGATCGCCGGCACATCCAGGACGAGGACGTGCGGCGCCTTCGCGAGCTCACGCACATCAAGCTCAACCTGGAGATGGCCGCCACCGACGAGATGGTGAAGATCGCGTGCGCCATCAAGCCCGAGATGGCGATGCTGGTGCCCGAAGGCCGCATGGAAGTGACCACCGAGGGCGGCCTCGCCGTGGCCGCGCAGGAAAAGCGCCTGAAGGACGTCGTGGCGCGGCTTTCCGACGCGGGGATCGTGACCAGCGTCTTCATCGACGCCGAGCCCGCGCAGGTCGAGGCCGCCGCGCGCATCGGCGCCCGGGTCTGCGAGGTGCACACGGGCCCGTACGCCCACGCGTTCCACTCGAAGGGACGCGATCCCGAATCCAGGCCCGTGGTGGCCGAGATCGACAAGGTGCGCCGCGCGGGCGAGTTCATCCGCGGCCTGGGGATGCGGTTCAACGCCGGGCACGCGCTCAACTACGCCAACGTGGAGCCGATCGCGGCGCTCACGGGCATCCGCGAGCTGCACATCGGCCACGCCATCGTGAGCCGCGCGGTCTTCGTCGGCATGCGCGAGGCGGTAAGGGAGATGAAGGGGTTGATGATAGAAGCCAGGCGCGAGACGCGAGACGCGAGATGATCGTGGGGATCGGAACCGACGTGTGCTCGATAGAGAGAATCCAGAAAAGCCTCGACAGATTCGGGGAGCGCTTGGTGAAGCGCATCCTCACGCCCGCGGAAAGGCCGCGCTTCGCGAAGGTGAAGGACAAGGCGGGGCACCTCGCCAAGCGCTTCGCGGCGAAAGAAGCGTTCTCCAAGGCGATCGGAACCGGCATCCACGCTCCGTTCACCTGGCACAGCATCACCGTGACGCGCAACCCCAAGGGAAAACCCGGAATCGAGCCCGATGCCGCCATGGCCGAGCACCTGGAGAAGCTGGGCGTGACCGGCGCGCACCTGTCGCTCACCGACGATGGCGATGTCGCAATGGCTTTCGTGGTCCTGGAGGGCAAGTGACCCCGCGTCTCGCGCCTCACGCCTCGCGTCGATGAAACTGGGTCCCGTCATGGTCGACGTCGCCGGCCTCGAGCTCACGCCCGACGACATCGAGCGCCTGCAGCACCCGCAGGTCGGGGGCGTGATCCTCTTCGCGCGCAATTTCGCGGCACCGCTGCAGTTGATCCAGCTCGCGCACTCGATCCGCGAGCTGCGCGCGCCCCAGCTCCTCGTGGCCGTGGACCACGAGGGCGGCCGCGTGCAGCGCTTCAAGCACGGCTTCACGGCGATCCCGCCCATGCGCGAGCTGGGCAAGCTCTGGGACCGCGATCCCGCGCAAGCGCTCGCCGCGGCGCGCGGCTGCGGCTTCGTGATCGGGAGCGAATTGCAGGCGCACGGCGTGGACTTCAGCTTCGCCCCCGTGCTCGACGTGGACTATGGCGAGTCGGGCGTGATCGGCGACCGGGCGCTGCACGCCGACCCGAACGTGATCGCGGTGCTCGCCGAGGCGCTGCAGGCGGGGCTCACCGCCGCGGGAATGGCGAGCGTGGGCAAGCATTTTCCGGGGCACGGCTACGTGCGCGCCGATTCGCACCACGAAGTGCCCATGGACGATCGAACGCTCACGGAGATCAGCCACAGCGACTTGATTCCGTTCCAGCGCATGGTGCGCTCGGGCATGGGCGGGGTCATGCCCGCGCACGTGATCTATCCCAAGGTGGACGGCAAGCCCGCGGGATTCTCGAGCGTGTGGCTCCAGAAGATCCTGCGCGAGAAGCTTTCCTTCGAGGGCCTCATCTTCTCCGACGATCTTTCGATGGAAGGGGCGAGCACCGCGGGCGGCGTCATGGCGCGCGCCAACGCCGCGCTGAACGCCGGGTGCGACGTGGTGCTCCTTTGCAACGACCCGCGCGCCCAGGACACGATGCTCGAGGGCCTCGAGCGCCGCCCCTTGGCGGCGACCCTCGCGCGGCGCCTCGAGCGCATGCGCGGCAAGACGATCTCCAGCGCGACCCTCAAGGCCAACGCGGCCTACCTCGCCGCCACCGAGAACCTGGCGCGCATCCGGCAGTCGTGAGCTTCAATTCCGCGCAATTCCTGGGAAGCCTTCCGAACCTCCCCGGCGTCTATCGCTTCCTCAACGAGAAAGGCGAGCCCATCTACGTGGGCAAGGCGGGGGACCTGAAGAAGCGCGTGTCGTCGTACTTCCAGAAGACGCACGCGAGCCCGCGCACCGCGATGATGGTCTCCCAGATCGCCGGCGCCGAGACCACCATCACCCGCACCGAGGCCGAGGCGCTGCTCCTCGAGAACAACCTCATCAAGAGCCTCGCTCCCCGCTACAACGTCGTCTTTCGCGACGACAAGAGCTACGGCTACATCCTCGTGACCGGGCACCGGTTCCCGCAGATTCGCTTCTATCGCGGCGCGCACCAGAAGGGGAACAAGTACTTCGGGCCCTTCCCGAGCGCCTGGTCGATCCGCGAGACCATCGGGCACCTGCAGAAGATCTTCATGCTGCGCACGTGCGACGACACGGTGTTCGCGCATCGCTCCCGCCCCTGCCTGCTGCACCAGATCCACCGCTGCTCGGGGCCGTGCGTGGGGCTGGTCACGCCCGACCAGTACTCGGCCGACGTGCGCCACGCCGAGCTCTTCCTCGAAGGCAAGGAGGGCGACGTGATCGGGGACCTCACCGCGCGCATGCAGCTCGCGGCCGAGGAGCGCAACTACGAGAAGGCGGCGACGCATCGCGACCAGATCCGCATGCTGCAGCGCATCCTCTCGGGCCAGGCGGTGGAAGCCTCGGGCGCGGGCGACGTGGACATCATCGCCGCGGTGGAGAGCCAATCGACGTGGTGCGTGACGCTCGCGATGGTGCGCGGCGGCCGGCATCTGGGCGACCGCAGCTTCTTCCCGCAGAACGCGTCGGGCAGCGATGCCTGCACCATCGTGGAAGCCTTCATCGAGCAGCACTACAGCGCCCAGCCCGTGCCGGGCCGCGTGATCTGCGACCAGCTCGAGGACGCGATGGAGATGGAAGCGC
>DATBEA010000470.1:0-5845 GCA_036276215.1 Usitatibacter sp. | reverse complement strand
GGCGTGGGTGGGCGACAGGTTCTGTACGTCGATGATGCGGGGTTTCAGGAAAGTCGTGGCGTTGCTTTGCATTCGCGGGTACCTCTGGCGGTTACGCGGGGAAACGTTCCCCGCGCCTTACATCCGATGACGTGGGCGTTGCGTGGTTACTTCGAGTAAAGCTCGACCACCAGCTGTTCGTTCACGTCGTTGGCGAACTCGGCGCGGTCGGGCAGCGCCTTGAAGACGCCCTTGAAATTCTTCGAATCCACCTCGACCCAGCTGGGGAAGCCGTGCTGCTCGGCGAGGTCCAGCGACGCCTTGATGCGCAGCTGGGCGCGCGACTTCTCGCGCACGGTCACCACGTCGGTGGCGCGCAGCAGGTAGGAGGGGATGTTGACGGGCTTGCCGTTCACCTCGATCGCCTTGTGCGACACCAGCTGGCGCGCTTCGGCGCGCGTGGAGGCGAAGCCCATGCGGTACACCACGTTGTCCAGGCGGCTCTCCAGCATCTGCAGGAGCACCTCGCCCGTGGCGCCGCGCTTGGCGATCGCCTTGTCGAAATAGGTGCGGAACTGGCGCTCGAGCACGCCGTACATGCGGCGGCGCTTGGGCGGCCGGCAACCGTTGTGGGGGACGGGCGTGACGTCAGCGATCGACACGATCTTCAGGCCCAGGGCGTTCAGCGCCCGCACCGCGGACTCGCGGCCGGGGCCGGGGCCCTTGATGCGCACTTCCAGGTTCTTCACGCCGTGCTCCTGCGCGGCGCGCCCGGCGCTCTCCGCGGCCACCTGCGCGGCGAAGGGCGTGGACTTGCGCGAGCCCTTGAAGCCCGCGGCGCCCGAGGTCGCCCACGAGAGCGCGTTGCCCTGGCGGTCGGTGATCGTGATGATCGTGTTGTTGAACGAAGCGTGCACGTGCGCGATGCCCTCGGAGACGACTTTCTTCGCCTTCTTCCGGGCTCGAGCTGCGGTGGGTGCCTTGGCCATTCGAGGGTCCCTGTCAGTGATTCGTTATGCCGTGGCCGACTTGGAAAGCCGGACGGCCTTGCGCGGGCCCTTGCGGGTGCGCGCGTTGGTGCGCGTGCGCTGGCCGCGCACGGGCAGCCCCTTCTTGTGGCGCACGCCCCGGTAGCAGCCCAGGTCCATCAGGCGCTTGATGTTCATCGAGGTCTCGCGGCGCAGGTCGCCCTCGACCGTGAACTTGCCCACCTGCTCGCGCAGCTTGTCCATCTCCGCGTCGGTGAGGTCCTTGATCTTGGCCGACTGCTTGATGCCCACGGCCTCGCAGATGTCGCGAGCGCGCGAGCGGCCGATGCCGAAGATCGCCGTCAACGCGATGGCGGCGTGCTGGTGGTTCGGGATGTTGATCCCTGCGATACGTGCCATGTGTCTTCCCCGTTAGCCTTGGCGCTGCTTGTGACGCGGATCCGTGCAGATCACGCGCACGACGCGCTTGCGCCGCACGATCTTGCAGTTGCGGCAGATTTTCTTGACCGAAGCCTGGACTCGCATTTTCGTTCTCTCCTTACTTCGCGCGGAACGTGATCCGCGCCTTGGTCAGGTCGTAGGGCGTGAGCTCCACGGTCACCTTGTCCCCCGGCAGGATCCGGATGTAGTGCATCCGCATCTTCCCGGAGATGTGGCCCAAAACAATGTGGCCGTTCTCCAGCTTCACCCTGAACATCGCGTTGGGGAGGGTCTCCACGATCTCCCCCTGCATCTGGATCGTCTCTTCCTTCGACATCTATCGGACCGGGAAGCCGGAGCCCCCCTTGAAGTTCGCCTTCTTGAGCAGGCTCTCGTACTGGTGCGACATGAGGTACGCCTGGAGCTGCGCCATGAAATCCATCGTGACCACGACGGTGATCAGGAGCGACGTGCCGCCGAAGTAGAAGGGCACGTTGTAGTTCGACACCAGGAACTGCGGCAGCAGGCACACCAGCGTGATGTAGATCGCGCCGACGAGCGTCAAGCGGGTGATGATCCGGTCGATGTAGCGCGCCGTCTGGTCCCCCGGCCGGATTCCCGGCACGAACGCCCCGCTCTTCTTCAGGTTGTCCGCCGTCTCCTTGGAGTTGAAGACGAGCGCCGTGTAGAAGAAGCAGAAGAAGATGATCGCCGCGCCGTACAGCACCACGTAGAGCGCCTGCCCCGGCGAGAGCGCGCCCGCCACGTCCTTCAGCCACACCATGTGCTCGTTCGAGCCGAACCACGACGCGAGCGTCGCCGGGAAGAGGATGATGGACGAGGCGAAGATCGGCGGGATGACCCCCGACATGTTGAGCTTGAGCGGCAGGAACGAGCTCTGCCCGCCGTACAGGCGGTTGCCGACCTGCCGCTTGGCGTAGTTCACGAGGATGCGCCGCTGGCCCTTCTCGACGAACACCACCACGCCGGTCACGAGTCCCACGACCACGAACACCGCGAGAGCCACGAATATGGACATGGAGCCGGTGCGCACCAATTCAAGGGTGCCGCCCAGCGCGTGGGGCAGGCCCGCCACGATGCCGGCGAAGATGATCATCGAGATGCCGTTGCCGATGCCGCGCTCGGTGATCTGCTCGCCCAGCCACATGAGGAACATGGTGCCGGTAAGGAGCGTGATCACGGTCGTGAAGCGGAAGGCGAGGCCCGGGTCCATCACCAGGCCCGGCTGCGCCTCGAGGGCGATCGAGATCCCGAGCGCCTGGAAGGCCGCGAGCACGACGGTCCCGTAGCGCGTGTACTGGGTGATCTTGCGCCGGCCCGCCTCGCCCTCCTTCTTGAGGGCCTCCAGCTGCGGCGACACCACGGTCATCAGCTGCATGATGATCGAGGCGGAGATGTAGGGCATGATTCCCAGCGCGAAGATGGTGAAGCGCGAGAGGGCCCCTCCCGAGAACATGTTGAACATGTCCAGGATTCCGCCGCTGTTGCGCTGGAAGAGCTTCGCGAGCTCGTTGGGATCGATCCCCGGCACGGGAATGTGGGCTCCCAAGCGGTAGACCAGCAGCGCGCCCACCAGGAACCAGAGGCGCCGCTTGAGATCTCCGAATTTCCCGGCCGATGCGAGGGGATTGGACGACAAGTAATGGTTCTCCGCTTAAGCCTGGGCCGCCTGCTTGGGCTTGGCCTTGAGCTTCCTCTCGGGCGCCGGGGCCGGCTCGGGCAGCTTCACGCTCCCGCCCGCCTTCTCGATCGCTTCCTTGGCTCCCTTGCTCGCGGCGATGCCGGAGACGTTGATGGCCTTCTCGAGCTTGGCGCCGGCGAGGATGATCTTGGCGCGCTCCGCGCCGCCGGGGACGAGCCCCGCCTTCTTGAGGCCCACCAGGTCGATCTCGCCGCCGGGGACCTTCACGAGGTCGCCGGAGCGAACCTCGGCCGCCTTCGTGATCGTGACCGCGAGGAAGCCGCGCTTGGGAAGGCGCCGCTGCAGCGGCATCTGCCCGCCCTCGAAGCCCACCTTGTGGTAGCCGCCCGCGCGCGACTTCTGGCCCTTGTGGCCGCGTCCCGCGGTCTTGCCCAGGCCCGAGCCGCCGCCGCGCGCAACGCGCTTGCGCGCCTTGTTGGCGCCGGGAGCCGGCTTGATGGTGTTCAGTTCCATGGCTCTATTCCTCGACCTTCACCAGGTACGAGACCCGGTTGATCATTCCGCGGATGGCGGGCGTGTCCGCCACTTCCACCGTGTGGCTGCGATGACGTAGCCCCAGGCCCTTCACCGACTCGCGGTGCTTGTGCTTGGTGGCGGTGATGCCCTTCACGAGCGTCACCCGGATCTTCTTGCCGGCCGGGGCCGGCTTGGTCTTCGCAGTCATCGTCCGTTCCTCAGCCCGCGATCTCTTCGATCTTCTTGCCGCGCTTGGCCGCGATCTCGGAAGGGCGGCGCTGCTGCATCAAGCCGTCCAGGGTCGCGCGCACGACGTTGTAGGGGTTGGTGGAGCCGTGGCACTTGGCCGAGATGTTGGTCACTCCCATCACCTCGAACACGGCGCGCATCGCCCCGCCGGCCTTGATGCCGTTGCCTTCCTGCGCGGGCTTCATCATCACCCTCGTAGCTCCGTGGCGCCCGAGGACCTCGTGGTGGATGGTCCCGCTCTTCAGCGAGATCTTCACCAGGTTGCGGCGCGCCTGCTCCATCGCCTTCTGCACGGCCACCGGCACCTCGCGGGCCTTGCCCTTGCCCATGCCGATCGAGCCGTCGCCGTCGCCCACGACGGTGAGGGCCGCGAAGCCCAGGATCCGGCCGCCCTTCACCACCTTGGTGACGCGGTTCACCGAGATCATCTTCTCCCGCAGGCCGTCGCTGCGCTCGTCGCTGCCGCCCCTATCGCCAGGTTTCGCCATATCTCGTGTCCTCTAGAACTTGAGGCCGCCCTCGCGGGCCGCCTCCGCCAGCGCCTTGACGCGGCCGTGGTAGCTGAATCCCGCCCGGTCGAACGCGACCTCGGTTACGCCGGCGGCCTTCGCCTTCTCGGCGATGCGCTTGCCCACCTCCGCCGCCGCTTCCTTCTTGGCGCCGTTCGGGTGGCTCGCGCGAACATCCTTCTCGAGCGTCGAGGCCGAGGCGAGCACCTTGCCGCCGGTCGCGTCGATCACCTGCGCGTAGATGTGCCCGTTGGTGCGGTGGATCGCAAGGCGCGTGGCGCCCTGGCGCGTGATGCGAACACGCGTCTTGGCGGCACGGCGGATCCTCGAAGCTTTTTTGTCCATGTTCAGCCCTTACTTCTTCTTTGTTTCTTTGAGCGTCACCTTCTCGCCCACGTAGCGCACGCCCTTGCCCTTGTACGGCTCGGGCGGCTTGTATGCGCGGATCTCGGCGGCTGTCTGGCCCACCTTCTGCTTGTCCACGCCCTTGATCACGATCTCGGTCTGCGTGGGCGTCTCGGCCTTCACGCCCTCGGGCAGCGCGTGCACGATCGGGTGCGAGAAGCCGAGCGAGAGGTTCACCTTGTTGCCCTGGGCCTGGGCGCGATAGCCCACGCCGACGAGCGCCAGGCGCTTCTCGAAGCCGGTCTTCACGCCCGTCACCATGTTGGCGACGATGTTGCGCATCGTGCCGGAGAGCGCGTTGGCCGACTGCGACTCGTCGGCGGCGGCGAAGACGACCTGGTCGCCGTCGCGCTTCACGCTCACGCCCGCGGCGAGCGCCTGCTTCAGCGTGCCCAGCGGGCCCTTCACGGTCACTTCCTCGGCGCCCACGGTCACCTCGACCTTGTCGGGCACGACGACGGGATATTTTGCGATTCGCGACATGGCTCTTTCCTTACACCACGATGCAGAGGACTTCGCCGCCCACGCCGGCGGCGCGCGCAGCCCGGTCCGTCATCACCCCGCGGGAAGTCGACACGATCGCCACGCCCAGGCCGTTCATGACCTGCGGAATGTCCTCGCGCCCCTTGTAGATGCGAAGGCCGGGGCGCGAGATGCGCTCGATCTTCTCGATCACGGGCTTGTCGGCGTAGTACTTGAGGCCGATCTCGATCACGGGCTTGCCCTCGGCCTCGCGCACCGCGAAGTCCTCGATGTAGCCCTCGTCCTTCAGCACTTGCGCGATGGCGCGCTTCACCTTCGATGCCGGCACCATGACGCTCACCTTCTCGGTGGCCTGCGCGTTGCGGATGCGCGTCAGCATGTCGGCGATGGGATCACTCATGCTCATCGTCGTCTCCTACCAGCTGGCCTTGATCATGCCGGGGATCTCGCCGCGCATCGCGATCTCGCGGATCTTGTTGCGCGCGAGGCTGCAGGCGATGCCGCGCAACGCCTCGCACGTGCGGCTTCGCAACCGCTGCGCCATGACCGGGCGCCCGCGCGGCACGTTCCGCAAGTTCGGCCTCGCGCGGAACAAGATCCGCGAGATCGCGATGCGCGGCGAGATCCCCGGA
>DATBEA010000469.1:0-11671 GCA_036276215.1 Usitatibacter sp. | reverse complement strand
TCGGAGACGATCGCCTGGCGCGCCACGTCGTTGAACGCGATGTTCTGCGTGGAAAGCCGCGGCGCCGCGGCGATCGCGATGGCGTGGCGGATGCGATCGGGAAAGGAAAGCGTCCACTGCAGCGCCTGCATGGCACCCAGGGATCCCCCGATGGCCGCGGCGAGGGTCTCGATCCCGAGGCGATCCATGAGGCGCGCCTGGGACACGACCCAGTCTTCCACCGTGACCACGGGAAACGCGGCGCCGTAAGGCTTGCCGGTGGAGCGATCGACGGAGCCCGGCCCCGTCGAGCCGTGGCAGCCGCCGATGTTGTTCACGCCGATCACGAAGAAGCGATCGGTGTCGATGGGCTTGCCCGGGCCGATGAGGTTGTCCCACCAGCCGACCTTCTTGGGATCGTCGGCATAGTAGCCCGCGACGTGGTGGCTTCCGGAAAGCGCGTGGCACACGAGGACCGCATTCGAGCGGTCGCGGTTCAATTCGCCGTAGGTCTCGTAGACGAGCTCGTACGAGGCGAGTGTCTTCCCCGCCTTGAGGATCAGCGGCTCGAGGAAGCCCGCGCGTTGCGCGACCGCGGCTCCCACCGATCCCGTGTCCGGCTCGGCCAATCCACGCTCCCGAAAAAGAAAAACCCGACGGACCAAAGGTCGTGTCGGGTTCCCGCTCTGACACTCGCTTTAGCCGTATTTATCAAGCGCCCGCAAGCTGAGGTCAAATCGGCGCTGTGGCGATATTGTAGCGCCGTGCTAGCCTCGCCGCAATGAAAGCTCGCGATCTCATGGGTTTGCACCTGCTGGCGGCGCTTGCCTTTCCGCTGGCTGTCTTCGCGCAAGGCGCTCCACCGGCCGACTATGCCGTTGTCTCGCTCATAGGAGACCGCTTCACCGTGGCGGGCCAAAAGACCTATGCCACGCCGGTCGACGGCGCGATCGTCGACGCGGTGGCCGCCGCCATCGCCAAGGAGGAGCTGGACAAGGAGCTTCCCGGCGCGAGCGTCGTGCTTGCCGTGGTTCGCGAGCCCGCGGTCTACGCCGCGCAGGAGCAGGTTCTCGCGCTCACGCAGGAGACCCAATCCCTCATCGACGCGCTCGAGCCCGTCATCTCGAAGCTCGACGCGCGCAAGCTCGTCCTCATCTCGAAGATCCGCGCGCCGGTGAAGATCCTGTTCACCGACGCGGACCTCGACCGGGCAGGCATGCTGGAAGGGGTCGGTTTCTACGTCGCGGCCGGCGAGCACCCGTACCTTGGCGTGTTCGCGCATGTCCGCGTGAGCCTGGTGGACCTGAAGACGCGCCGTGTCGAGGACGAGGAGAAGATCGTGACCACCGTCGCCATCCGCGATCCCAGGAAGAATCCCTGGGACTCGCTCACGGCGGAGCAAAAGGCCCACGACCTGAAGGACATCACCACCCGGGAGCTGCGGAAAGCTATGCCGCGCCTCCTGTCACGGGCGCACTGAGCTCGCGCGGCCATGCGGGCTGGACCGGGCTTTCCTCCGGAAGGTCCAGCCGCAGCGTCCAGTTTCGATAGCCGAGGGAGAGCCGTTCCACGTCGGCCGCGGCGAGCGGCTTCACGATGCAGTCGTTCGCGCGCACTTCGCCCGCCACGGCGCGCAGCGCTTCCTCGGCGCTCCCGCACAAGGCAACGACGGGAATCCGCTTCAACGATTCGCATCTGCGCATCTGGCGGAGCACGCGGAAACCATCCACGCGCGGCATGTTGAGGTCGAGCAGCACGAGGTCGGGGAGCGGGTGCCGGCGCCGGTCCTGGAACTGGCCGCGGCCCAGCAGGAAATCGAGCGCCTCCTGGCCGCCCCGAGCGACGCGCACCGAGCCGGAGAAGCCCTGCGCCCGAAGCGCCTCGAGGCCCTGCGCCACGTCCGAAGGGTTGTCGTCGACAAGGAGGATTCGCACCATGCAGGCGAGTCTCGCGCGAAGGCCGCGCCGCGGTCCTTAAGCCGCGCTAAAACCCGCCAACGAGTGCTCCGATCGGCGCAACCCGCGTTGCGCGCCCTTGCGCCTAGGCGTTCAGCTTCTCGATCAACGCCTGCATCTTTTCCGGCTCGTCGGTCTTGAGGATCCGCGCGACGATGGGTGCGATGTCGGGAAGGCTCGTGCCGAGCACGCGCTGCTTCACGGCGAGCAGGTGCGCGGGATGCATGGAAAAGTGCCGCAGGCCGAAGCCCAGCAACATGCGGGTGAGCTCGACGTCGCCCGCCATCTCGCCGCACACGGCAACGGGCTTCTCGTTCTGCTGCGCGGTGCGGATCACGCCCGCGAGCAGGTTCAGCACCGCCGGATGCAGGGGATCGTAGAGATGCGCCACCTTGTCGTCGGCGCGGTCGATGGCGAGCGTGTACTGGATCAGGTCGTTGGTGCCCACCGAGAGGAAATCAAGGCGCCGGATGAACATCGGAAGCGCGATCGCCGCCGCCGGCACCTCGATCATCCCGCCCACCGGCACGTAGTCGTCGAACTTCACGCCCTCGTCGCGCAGCTGCTCCTTGGCCTGCGCCACGGCGGCGAGCGCCTGGGTGAGCTCGTTCCACGTGGTGAGCATGGGGATGAGGATCAGGGCCTTGCCGTGGCGCGAGGCCCGCAGGATCGCGCGAAGCTGCGTGTTGAACACCTGCGGCTCGGCCAGGCAATAGCGGATCGCGCGAAGCCCCAGCGCGGGATTGACCGGCGCGCCGTCGTGGTCCTGGCCGTCCATGGTCTTGTCCGCGCCGATGTCGAGCGTGCGGATCGTGACCGGCAGGCCCTTCATGCTCTGGACCACTTCGCGGTAGGCCTCGTATTGCTCGTCCTCGTCGGGCAGGTCGCGGCGGTTCATGAACAGGAACTCGCTGCGGAAGAGGCCGATCCCGGTGGCGCCGCTCGCCTTCACGGTCTCCACGTCCGAGGGCAGCTCGATGTTGGCGAAGAGCTCCACCGCAGCGCCGTCGAGGGTCGCCGCGGGCGCGGTCCTCAGGCGCTTCAGCTTGTCCTTCTCGAGCCGTGCCTGGTTCTGGCGCAGGCGGTACTCGGCGAGCACGTGGCGGTCGGGGTTCACGATCACCACGCCCTGCGTCCCGTCCACGATGATGAGCTCGTCCTCCCTCACCAGCGTGCGCGAGTGGTGCAGCGCCACGATCGCGGGGATGTTCATGGAGCGCGCGATGATCGCGGTGTGGGAGGTGGCGCCCCCGAGGTCGGTCACGAACGCGGCGAACGGATGCTCGCGGAAGAGGATCACGTCGGCGGGCGAGAGGTCGCGCGCCACGAGGATCGAGGCATCCTCGCCGCGCGCGGGCTTCATCGCCACGCGCCGCTGGGTGCCCGCGAGCGCGCCCAGCACGCGCTCGGACACCTGGCGCACGTCGTTCTCGCGCTCGCGCAGGTACGTGTCCTCGATGTCGCCGAACTGGGCGAGGAGCTCGTCCAGCTCGAGGCGCAGCGCGTATTCGGCGTTGCAGCGCTTCTCGCGGATCATCTCGCGCGGCGCGTCGGTGAAGGCCGCGTCGTCGAGCAGCATGCGGTGGACGTTCACGAAGGGCGCCAGCTCCGCGGCGGCGCTGTGGCGCACGCTGTCGGCGAGCTCGTTCAGCTCGTCGCGCACTTCCTTCACCGCGCGGTCGTAGCGGCGCTGCTCCCTGAAGACATCGCCCGCGGGAATCTCGTAGTGGTCGACCTCGGCCGACATCCCCGCGAAAAGGTGCGCGTGCCCGATCGCGATGCCGCCCGACACGCCGATGCCGTGCATCGTGAAGCAGACGCCGTATTCTTCCTTGCGCGCGCCTTCGGGGCTCATCATTCGGCCTCGCCGAACTTCTCGTTGAAGAGGGCCTCGATGCCGCTCGCGGCGGCATCCTCGTCGGGCCCGTCGGTCTCCAGCTCCACGGTCGAGCCCAGCCCCGCGGCGAGCATCATCACGCCCATGATGCTCTTCGCGTTCACGCGCCGGCCGTTGCGCGAGATCCAGACCGCGCTCTGGAACTTCGATGCCGCCTGGGTGAGCTTGGCCGAGGCGCGCGCGTGCAGGCCCAGCTTGTTGGTGACCTTGATGGTGCGCCTGATCACGGCGCGCCCATGCGCACCACGCCCTCGGTCGCGCCCGAGAGCGACTTGGCCACGAGCGTGGCGAGGTCCGCTTCCTCGCGATAGGTGAGCGCGCGGATGAGCATCGGGAGGTTCACGCCCGCCACGCCCTCGATCCGCCCGGGCTTGAGCAGGCGCGAGGCCACGTTGGACGGCGTCGCGCCGAACATGTCGGTCATCACGAGGACGCCCTTGCCCTGGTCCAGGTAGCGCACCAGGTCCTCGGCCACCGGCAGGATCGCGTCGGGCTCGTCGTGGACGGTCACGCCCAGCTGGCGAAGGTAGGTCGGGCGGCGCCCGAGCACATGGCTCGCCGAGTGGATCAGCGACTCGCCGAAGGTGCCGTGGGAGACGATCAGGAGCCCAATCATGGCGCAATCTTATAATGACCCCATGGATCGCAAGGCTCCCCGTCCCACCGACCTCACGCTGCACCAACAATCCGGCATCCTCGACGCCTCCTTCGACGACGGGCGCGTCTTCTCCCTGCCGGTGGAATACCTGCGCGTTTTCTCGCCTTCGGCCGAGGTGCGCGGCCACGGACCGGGCCAGGAAGTGCTCCAGGCCGGCAAGCGCGCCGTGACCGTGAAGGCCATCGAGCCGGTGGGCATGTACGCCGTGAAGCTCGTGTTCTCCGACGGCCACGACACGGGCATCTATTCGTGGGAATACCTCTACGAGCTCGGCGTGAAGCACGACACGAACTGGACCACCTACCTTGCGCGCCTCGCGAAGGCGGGCGCTTCGCGCGACGCATGACGGACAAGACGACCCACTTCGGCTACACCCGCGTGCCCGAGGAGGAGAAGGCCGGCCGCGTGGGCGAGGTGTTCCGGTCGGTGGCGCCCAGCTACGACCTCATGAACGACCTCATGTCGCTGGGGATGCACCGCGCGTGGAAGCGCTTCGCCCTGGAGATGAGCGGGGTTCGCGAGGGCTCGCGCGTGCTCGACGTGGCCTCGGGAAGCGGCGACCTCGCGGCCGCCTTCGCGAAGCGCGCCGGCCCCACGGGCACGGTGTGGATGACCGACATCAACGCCGCGATGCTCGGCGTGGGCCGCGACAAGATGGTGGACCAGGGGCTTTCGGCGCCGCTCGCGCTCTGCGACGCGGAAAAGCTTCCCTTTCCCGACGCGAGCTTCGACTGCGTCTCGGTGGCCTTCGGCCTTCGCAACATGACGCACAAGGACCGCGCCCTCGCCGAGATGGCGCGCGTGGCGCGGCCCGGAGGCCGCGTGATCGTGCTGGAATTCTCGCGGCCGTGGAAGCCGCTCGCGCGCGCCTACGACACGTATTCCTTCTCCGTGCTGCCTTTCCTGGGAAAGCATGTCGCGCGCGACGAGGCCGCCTATCGCTACCTCGCCGAGTCGATCCGGATGCACCCGGACCAGGAGACGTTGAAGGCGATGATGCAGGCCGCGGGACTCTCGCGCGTGGAGTACTTCAACCTCGCCGCCGGCGTGGTCGCCCTCCACCGCGGCTACAAGCTGTGAGCCGCATCGACACCATGGCCGCGCGCGCCGTGAACCACGTGCTGCGCACGGCCCCGCTCGCCATGGAGCGCCTCGCCCGCCACGCGGGCCGCACCGCATCCTTCGCCGTGGGCCCGCTCCAGGTAAGCCTCACCGTGCAGACCACGGGCGAGGTCACGGCCGCCGCCGCCGCCTCCCCGCGCGACCTGGAGGTGCGAATCCCGCCGCCGCTCCTGCCGCGGCTGGCCGCGCGCGACGAGGCCGCATGGCGCGAGGTGGCCATGGCGGGCGACATGGAGCTCGCGCACGAGATCTCCTTCATCGCGCGCAACCTTTCGTGGGACGTCGAGGAGGACCTGTCGCGCGTGATGGGCGACGTGGCGGCCCACCGGGTGGCGTCCACCGCGCGCGCCGCGCACCGCTGGGGGCGCGACGCCGCGCTTCGCCTCGGACAAGGCGCGGCGGAATACTGGACCGAGGAGGCGCCGCTCGTGGCCTCCCGCGTGAAGCTCGGCACCTTCGTCGAGGACGTGGCGCAGCTTCGCGATGCCGTGGAACGCCTCGACAAGCGCATCGAGCGGCTCGGCTAGGCCGCGGAACTCGACCCCGGTGAGGCGGTCAGGCAGGAGGTTCATCCCGGGGCCCGCAGTGAGACTGCTCGCCGTTTTCCTCTTCGCCTCGCTCGCTTGCGGCGCGGCCTTCGGCCAGCAGGAGGAGGGCGCCAAGGCCCCGGCCGAGGAGCGCAACGGCCCGCAGCCCGAGAAGGAGAAGCACGAGCCGCGCGCTTTCACCGTGACGTGGGACGCGCCTCGCGAGCTGCGCACGCTCTTCGACAAATTCCTGCCGCCGCCCAAGCCCGAGGCCGCGGCCGAAAGCGACACGCCGATGCAGCCGTGGATCCGCGACGTGAAGAAGCGCGTTCCCGAGATCGCCGCGGCGGAGGGATATTTCTCGCCCACGCTCTCGATCGACGCCGACGAGGCGGGCGGCCACGCCACCGAGCACGTGGCGCCGGGGCCGCGAACCGTGGTCCAGAGCGTCGAGATCGCCTTCGAGGGAGACATCAAGGGCGACGCCCCCGAGCTCGAGAGGCGCCGCGAGCGGCTTCGCCGATCCTTCACGATGAAGGTGGGCCAGCCCTTCCGCAGCCCCGACTGGGAAGCCGCCAAGACCCGCGTCGAGGAGGCCCTTACGGAGCGCGACTACGCGGCGGGCACGATCACCGCTTCGCGCGCGGAGGTCGACGCCGAGGCCACGAAAGCGCGCCTCACGCTCACGCTGGACAGCGGGCCGCCCTTCACCTTCGGCGAGGTGACCATCAAGGGCCTCAAGCGCTATTCGGAAGCGCTGGTTCGCCGCGTCGTGAACCTGCAGCACGGCGAGCGCTACAGCCGCGACCGGCTGGAGGAGATGCAGCGGCTCATCCAGAACGGCCCCTGGTTCTCGACCGTCGTGGCCGAGATCGCTCCCGATCCCGCCAACGCGAAGCTCGTGCCGGTCACCGTCACCGTGACCGAGAGGCCCTCGCGCGAGATCGGGCTGGCGCTCGGCTACGGCACCGACGATGGCGTGCGCGCGGAGACGCTCTACCACGACCGCGACCTCTTCGGGCGGGGCTTCGACCTGCAGAGCTCGATCCGGACGAGCCAGAAGGACCAGATCGGCTACGTCGACGTGTACCTGCCGCCGGGCCTCTTCGGCGCGGCGAAGGGCGACATCCCGTTCAAGGACAGCGTGGGCGTGCTCGCCGAGCACAGCACCATCCAGGACGCGAACTCCAGCCGCTTCGCGGTGGCCGGCTACCGCCACTGGTTCCTCGACAAGTTCGAGCTGCAGGCGGGGCTTTCGTACCAGATCGAGCGTTCCTATCCCACGGGTGGGGACGTCACGCTGCGCAAGGCGCTGGCCCCCGTCGTGACGACGACGTGGCGCCATGTCGACAACACCTTCGACCCCCATCGCGGCGGCGTGCTCAACGTGCAGTTCGCGGCCGGCTCGAAGTCGCTCGCCTCGGGCGACGACTTCCTCAAGGCGTACATGCAATACCAGTACTGGATTCCAGCCGGACCCTCCAACCAGGTCGTGCTGCGCGCCGAGCTGGGACAGACCTTCACCCACAGCCCCGACCATATTCCCGACGACTTCCTGTTTCGCGCCGGCGGCTCGCGCTCCAACCGTGGCTACGCGTACCAGAGCCTGGGCGTGCAGGAAGGCAGCGCCGTCGTGGGCGGGCGCTTCCTCGCCACGGGCACCGCGGAATTCGTCCATTGGCTGAACGACAAGTGGGGCGCGGCGATCTTCACCGACGTGGGGACCGCCTCCGACACGCCTTCGAGCTGGGAAGCGCTGAAGAGCTACGGCGTCGGCGCGCGCTACAAGACGCCGGCCGGCCCGCTGGCGGTGGACCTCGCCTACGCGGCGCGCGACCACAAGTTCCGCCTCGCATTCTCCGTGACGGTGGCGTTCTGAGATGAAGCGCGCCCTCGCCACCTCGCTCATCGTCCTCGCCGCGATCGTGCTCGCCATCGCCGTGGCCGGATGGTGGGTGATCGCGACGCCCGGGGGCGCCCGCTTCGTGCTCGAGCGCGCCGCGCTCATGATGGGCAAGGGCACGCGGGTCGAGGGCGTCGAGGGGCGCCTGGGCGGAAAGCTTCGCGTGAAGTTGGTCCTCATCGACCGTCCCGACCTCTTCGTGCGCGTGGACGATGTGGACATGGACACCTCGCTCGGCTTGACCGGCGGACTCACGGTGCATCGCCTGCACGCGCGCAAGGTCGAGGTGCGCACCGCTTCGACCGGCGCGGCGGCGAGCCTGCCCGCATCGCTCAAGCCCCCGCGCGACGTGACGCTCGAGGACGGCGGCGTGGGCGAGCTCACATTCGGCGCCCTCGGCACGCACGACAAGGACGTCGTGCTGCACGACATCGTCTTGCGCGGCGCGGGCGACAAGCAGCGTTGGCGCATCGACCAGGCGGCGGTCGTCACCCAGTACGGCAAGGCAAGCGTCGCGGGGACGCTCGGCAACGCGCCGCCCTTCGAGGTCTCGCTCGACGCGCGCTTCGAGGGACGGATCGAGGACCATCCCGCCACGCTTTCCGCGAAGCTGGGCGGGACTTTGCGGGCACTGGAGGCCAAGGCGGAGGGCGTATTGGCCGGAGCGCGGGCCAGCGCGCAGGCGAGCATCGAGCCGCTCGCCAAGCCGCCGGTCAAGTCCCTCGCGATCGACGCTTCGGACGTGGACCTTCGCCAGCTCGCGGGGGCGCTCCCGGCCACGCGCCTTTCCGTGCAGGCCCGGCTGGTGCCGCACGGCGGCAACGCGGTGGAAGGCACCGTGCGCGTGGCCAACGCCGAGCCCGGCCCGCTCGATCGCGCGCGCCTTCCGTTCGTGAGCGCGGCGGCGGCGATCTCGGCCTCGGCCGACGGCGCGGACCTCACCCAGCTCGAGGTCGCGCTCTCGGGCGGAGGATCCGCCCGCGGCGCCGTGCACGTGAAGCCCGGCAACGTGCACGCCGACCTCCAGGTCTCCGGCGTGGACCTGGCCGCGTTGCACGCGAGCCTGCAGCCCACCCAGGTCGCGGGGAAGATCGCCGTGTCGGGCGATCGATCGGCGCAGCGATTCGACGTCTCGCTCGAGGACCCGCGCTTCGCGGTCGAGGGCCGCGCGACCCTCGCCGGCAAGCGCCTGGATGTCGCGAGCGCCGAGGTGCGCACCGGGGGCGGTGTCGTCACGGCTGCCGGGTCCGCGGCGTTCGACGGCCGCAAGGCATTCCGGTTCGAGGGCCGGGCGCAGCACTTCGATCCCTCGGCCTTCGCCCGCGTGCAGCACGGCGACCTCAACTTCACCTTCACCGTGGCGGGAAGCGCCGCCGAGCCCGTCGCGGGCGAGGCGCGCCTGGACATCGCCGCCAGCCGCTTCCAGGGGATGCCGGCCTCGGGACGCATCGGGATCGCGGGCGACAAGCAGCGCATCGCTCGCGCGGATGTGGACGTGGCCCTGGGCGAAGCACGGATGACCGCGAAGGGAAGCTTCGGCGCGCGCGGCGACGCGATGGAC
Organism: Usitatibacter sp.; assembly: GCA_036276215.1. Taxonomy (GTDB): domain Bacteria; phylum Pseudomonadota; class Gammaproteobacteria; order Burkholderiales; family Usitatibacteraceae; genus Usitatibacter. The sequence goes on along the minus strand of DATBEA010000469.1, from coordinate 2,069 downwards.
GTGATGCTGCACGCGCCCGACCTCTCCGTGATCGCCGCGCCTTTCGGCATCGCGCTCGCGGGCAAGATGGACGCCACGGCGAAGCTCACCGGCACGTTCCAGTCGCCCGCGGGCAGCGTCTCGCTCGACGCCGCCAACCTGGGGCTTCCCTCCAACGTCTACGTGCGCGAAATGAAGCTGCGCGCCGCGGCGGGATCCCTGCCCGACAGTCCCGTCGATGCCACGCTCGCGGCTCGCGGCATCGCGGTGGGCAAGGAAACCCCGCCGACGCCGGTGGCCGAATCGCTCGACGCCACCGTGAAGGGCACCCGGCTCTCCCATCGTCTGGACGCGAAGGCCGTGATGTCGAGCGACACGACGGTGCGCGCCGCATTCCAGGGTGGCACGCCGCCACGCTCGCCGCAGCTCGCCTGGAGCGGGACGGTGGAGTCGTTCGCGGTGACCGGCCGCGCCGCCTTCGCGCTCGCCTCGCCCGCGAAGCTCGACCTTTCGGCCGCTCGCATCGAACTGGGCGACGCGACGCTTCGCGGCGACTGGGGCGAGACCCGCCTGCAGACCACGCGCTGGACGCCGGCCACCCTCGACCTCAAGGGAAGCTCCTCGGGCATCCGCATCGAGAACCTGGCGAAGAGCCTGAGGCTCGGGACGCTTCCCGCATCCGATCTCATCGTCGCGGGCGATTGGGACGTGCACGGCGCGCAGGCCTTCGACGCGCGCCTCGACGTGAAGCGCGTGTCGGGCGACGTTCGCGTGGGAGACCCGCCGAAACCGCTCGGCCTCACGGACCTGGTGGTGCACGCCGATGTGAGCCGCGGAAACGCGCACGCCCAGCTCCACGTGGCGGGCACGCGCATCGGATCGGTGAGCGGCGAGGGCAATGCGCGCATTGTGCGCGGCGCCGCGGGATGGGAGATCGAGAAGACGGCGCCCGTGGCGGCGCACGTGACGGCATCCATTCCGGACCTCCAGACGCTCTCGCCGTGGGTGGGTCCGGACGCGCGGCTGGGCGGGCGCCTGGACGCGAACATCACGGTCTCGGGCACGGGAGCCGATCCAGGTTTCTCGGGAACCGCCCGCGCCCAATCGCTCGTGCTGCGCGAGCCGCAGAGCGGCTTCGAGATCTCCCAGGGCGAGGTCTCGCTGCGGCTGGCGGGGCAAACGGTCACGATCGAGCGGCTGGTCGCACGCACGCCCTGGCGTGCTCCCAAGCCCGCGCTCGATCACATGCGGCGCGTGGACGTGCCGGAGGGCGGCGGCACCCTCAGCGCCGAGGGCTCGCTCGATTTCGAGTCCCATCGCGGGACGATCCGCCTGAAGGCCGACAAGGTCCCGGTCACTCAGCTCGCCACGCGCTTCGTGGCCGTGAGCGGCGATGCGCAGCTCGACGCCGACGCGAAGGGCATCCTCGCCGTGGGGCATTTCGGCGTGGACGGGGGATGGGTGGGAGCGCTCGCCGAAGCCCCGCCCACGCCGGCCGACGACGTGGTCGTGGTTCGCGCCTCGCAGCCGGCCGCGCCGCCCGAGCACAAGGAGCCCATGCGCGTCGATCTCACGGTCGCCCTGAACGAGCGGCTGTGGTTCGAGGGCAGGGGCCTCGACACGCGGCTTGCCGGCGACCTGCGCGTCACGGGCGAGGTGGGCTCCACGCTTCGCGCGACGGGATCGATCCGCGCGATGGGCGGCACCTACGAGGGCTACGGCCAGAAGCTCTCGATCGAGCGCGGCGTGCTCACGTTCGCCGGCCCCGTGGACAACCCGAAGCTCAACGTGCTGGCGCTGCGCAAGGGCTTGCCCGTCGAGGCCGGCGTCGAGATCACCGGCACCACGGCGCGCCCGCGCGTGCGCCTGGTCTCGACGCCCGACGTGCCCGAGCCCGAGAAGCTCTCCTGGCTCGTGCTGGGACGCGGCGCCTCCGACGCATCGCCCGGCGACATGTCGGTGCTCGCCGCCGCGGCGGGCGCGCTCCTCGGCGGGAACAATCCGGGCTCCGACATCAGCAAGAAGATCGGCATCGACGAGGTGAAGATCGGCCGTCCCGACACGGTGCTGGGCGTGCTGCCGGCGAGCAC
>DATBEA010000468.1:0-1775 GCA_036276215.1 Usitatibacter sp. | reverse complement strand
GGCGCGCGAGGTGCGAGGGGCGGGTGTCATAGGTGAAGGTGGCCATGGTGTCCTCCGTTGCGCGAAAGAACGCGCATATCCAGTGGACGTGCTTCCCATGGCACCGGTTCTGACCGGACCATTGGCCGTTCGGCTCATAGGGCGAGCTCGAGGGTCCTGTAGCCCACGCGCACGCTGCCGACCCTCACCTTGAGCTTGCCCTTGCCTTGCGCGACGACCGTCACGAACTTCTCGTGGACGTTGCCTCGCGTCCACGGGAAGAAGACGCTCGCTCCCGAGTAGAGGCCCTGGCCCCACCCGTCGAGGTGGCCCAGCTCGACCACCGTCTCGGCGGGCGCCGTGATCTTCACGTCGCCCTGGATCTCGGCGCGCAGCGGCTCCGAGAAGGGGAGCTTGCGCGCGGAGCTGAGGCCGTAGGAGCCCAGGTACCCGCGGTTCGCGACCCGAAGATCGATGCGCGTGAGGTCGCCGCCCACCTTCTCCTGCTTCACGACTTCCACGCTGATGCGGGGAACGAGCGCGGCCACGCGCAGGAACGCCGCGCTTTGCGATTCGCATACCTGCGCCAGCATCTCGTAGGGCGGGTTGGAGATGCCCACGCGCGTGTCGAGGCCGCCCACTTCCACGTCGCCCAGCTGCGGATGCTTCACCTTCCGCCACGCCTTGAAGACGCGCCCGGCGTTCTTCTCCTTGTCCCACTTCGCGAACGCCGCGTAGTCCTTGCGGTCGAGGCGCGAGTACACGTCGACGAAGGGCTTCTTGCGCTCGATGCCCAGCTGCGTGAAGAGGTCCCACAGCTCGATCACGTAGGCGAGCGCTCCGCGCTGGTGATAGGCGTAGTCGGTGAGGTCGCCCTTCAGCGGCTTTTCCGGCGCGTAGAGGAACTCGTGGAAGCCGCTCACCGTGGGGTACTTGGTGAACTCCGTCATCCATGCCTCGACCTGGCGATACACCGCGAGGTCGCCCTGGTCCATCTTGTCGTCGCTCTTGTCGCCCAGCGGGCGGATCAGCACGCCGCCGTACGTGTGCAGGTTCAGCCACGCGAAGATGTTCGGGTGATTCGACGCGAAGTCCATCACCGCGCGCGTCTCGGGTGCGCTGCCCGGGTAGTCGCCCGCGCCCTCCTGCTCGTGCTCCGGGGCCCAGCTGTAGGGGAAGTTGCGGTTGAAGTCGTACTGGTTATCGGAGAGGAAGTACGGATCCGGGATGCGCCGGCCGTCGAAGTTCACGATCTTCCCCTCGGGATAGAGCTTGTAGTACGGGCCCGCGTCCTCGGGGATGCGCGGCACCATCACGTTGGGATGGCCCTCGAGCTCGACCAGCTCGCCGTCCTCGCTCTCCTGGCGCATGAACGTCGCGACACCGTCGCCGTCGATGTCGCTGCCCTCCCAATACGCATGGCCCTTGTGGCGTCGCGCGTCGATGGGGCTCGAGCGCACGTAGCGGCCGGTCTTCATCACCGCCTCGGCGCCGTCGGGGGACATGCGCGGCACGATGTAGAAGAGCGACTCGCGGAGCGTGTCCGCCATGTGCTTCGCGAGGCCGCGCGGATTCGCGCCGCCGTGGGCCGCGATCACGTCCTCGGCGATCGCGAGCGCCACGCTGGAGCCGCAGAGCTCCGAGGCGTGCATGTTGCCGTCGACCCAGACGGCGGGCCGGTGTGTGTCGGGCTCGCGGCCGATGGTGAGCAGCGGGATGTCGCGGCCCTCGGCGCTCTTGCCGAGGCAGCCGAGTCGGACGAAATCCGGGTGGGCCTTGGCCCATGCCTGCACCTG
>DATBEA010000467.1:0-1863 GCA_036276215.1 Usitatibacter sp. | reverse complement strand
GAGATCCGCGACGAGGGCGCGACCGGGACGGGCGGCAAGCCCAAGGCCGGCCTCACGGGCTTCTCGGTGTCGGAGCTGCGGCTGCCGAACGCGCGCGAGCCCTGGGAGGGCGACTACGGCAAGCCCGGGCGCATCGCCTCGGCGCTCGACATCATGATCGAGGGCCCCATCGGCGGAGCCGCGTACAACAACGAGTTCGGCCGGCCCAATCTCGCGGGGTACTTCCGCGCCTTCCAGCTCTCGGTGGATGGCGAGGTGCGCGGCTACCACAAGCCCATCATGCTCGCGGGTGGCCTCGGCAACATCGCCGCGCCCCACGTGCACAAGAAGCCGCTCGGCAAGGACACCGTCTTCATCCAGCTGGGCGGGCCGGGTTTCCTCATCGGCATGGGCGGCGGAGCGGCCTCGTCGATGGCTTCGGGGCAGAACGTGGAAGCGCTCGACTTCGATTCGGTGCAGCGCGCCAACGCCGAGCTCGAGCGCCGCTGCCAGGAAGTGATCGACGCCTGCTGCCAGATGGGCGAGGCGAACCCGATCCTCTCGATCCACGATGTGGGCGCGGGCGGGCTTTCGAACGCATTCCCCGAGCTCGCCCACTCCGGCGGCGTGGGCGCCGAGCTTCGATTGCGCGAGGTCCCGGTCGAGGAGCCCGGCATGTCGCCCATGCAGATCTGGTCGAACGAGTCGCAGGAACGCTACGTGCTCGCCATCGAGCGCGCGCGGCTCGACGAATTCCGCCGGCTGTGCGAGCGGGAGCGCTGCCTCTTCGCGGTGGTGGGCGAGGCGCGCGCCGACAACGAGCTCGTGGTCGAGGACCGGCTTTTCGGAAACGAGCCGGTGCACATGCCTCTCGACGTGCTGCTGGGCAAGCCGCCCAGGATGCATCGGGAGGCGAGGCGCGAGGCGCGGAAAGCGCGGCCGCTGGACACGAACGGCATCGAGCTGAAGGAAGCCGCGTACCGCGTGCTGCGCCATCCCACGGTCGCGGACAAGACGTTCCTCGTCACGATCGGCGATCGATCCGTGGGCGGCATGTGCGTGCGCGATCCAATGGTCGGTCCCTGGCAGGTGCCGGTAGCCGACTGCGCGGTGACGACGCTTGGCCTCGAGACGTACGTGGGCGAGGCGATGGCGATCGGCGAGCGCACGCCGCTCGCCCTCCTCGACGGGCCCGCTTCGGGACGCATGGCGGTGGGCGAGGCGATCACCAACATCGCCGCGGCCGACGTCGAGGCCCTGGGCGACATCAAGCTCTCGGCCAACTGGATGTGCGCCGCGGGGCACCCGGGCGAGGACGCCGCGCTCTACGACACCGTGAAGGCCGTCGGCATGGAGCTTTGCCCGGCGCTGGGCGTGTCCATTCCCGTCGGCAAGGACTCGATGTCGATGCGCACCACCTGGCGCGACGGCGACGAGGAGAAGTCGGTCACCGCGCCGCTCTCGCTCGTGGTCTCGGCCTTCGCGCGGGTCGCCGACGTGCGCCGCACCCTCACGCCCCAGCTCGCGCTCGACGCGGGCGACACCGACCTCGTGCTCGTGGACCTGGGCTGCGGCGCCAACCGCCTCGGCGGCTCGATCCTCGCGCAGGTCCATTCGCAGCTGGGCTCGCAGGCGCCCGACGTGGACGACCCGGCGCGGCTCAAGGCCTTCTTCGGCGCGATCCGCGGGCTCGCGCGCGCGGGCCTGGTCCTCGCCTACCACGACCGTTCCGACGGCGGGCTCTTCGCCGCGCTCTGCGAGATGGCCTTCGCGTCGCGTTGCGGCCTCGACGTGAACCTCGACACGCTCGTGATCGACGCCGCGCGCCTGGACGTCGAGGGACACGAGCGCCAGGGCGACGTGATGGCAGGCGATCGCCACGGG
>DATBEA010000466.1:0-2834 GCA_036276215.1 Usitatibacter sp. | reverse complement strand
CTCGCAGGAAGCCCGCCAGCGGGCCGAGGCCGAGCAGGAGCGGTTGCAGAAGCGGCTTCGCCAGGCCGAGAAGATGGAAGCGATCGGACGGCTCGCCGGGGGCATCGCGCACGACTTCAACAACAACCTGGGCGGGATCATCGGCTACGGCGAGATGCTGCTCGAGGGCACGCCCGAGGGATCGCCCGAGGAGCGCTACGCGCGCAACCTCCTCATCGCCGCCAACCGGGCACGCGAGCTGGTCGACCAGGTCCTCACGTACAGCCGCACGCAGAAGGTGGTGCGCGGCCCGGTCGAGCTGGGACGCATCGTGCGCGAGACGCTCGAGGTGATCCGCGGCTCGCTGCCGGCCCGCGTCACGCTCGAGCCCGCCCTCGAGGAAACGCCGCTCATGGTGGTCGGCGACTCGACCCAGCTGCACCAGGTCGTGATGAACCTCTGCACCAATGCGATCCATGCGATGGGAAGCGGCGGGACCCTCTCGGTCCTGCTCGATGCGGTCGAGCTGGAACGCGAGGTCGTCTTCACCCACGACGTGCTCGCCGCGGGGCGCTACGCGCGGCTCGTGGTCGCCGACACGGGAGAAGGCATGGACGCCGCGACGCTCGCGCGGATCTTCGAGCCCTTCTTCACGACGAAGGAAATAGGACGCGGCACGGGCCTGGGGCTCTCCCTCGTGTACGGCATCGTCGCCGACTCGGGTGGCGCGATCCACGTGACGAGCGAGCCCGGCCGCGGCAGCCGATTCGAGATCCACCTGCCGCGGGTCGACGGCGGCGAGGACGAGGAGCCGGTCCAGGCGCCGATCGCACGCGGCCGCGGCGAGCGCGTGCTGCTCGTGGACGACGAGAAGCCGCTCCTCATCATGACCGCCGAGCTCCTCACGCGACTGGGCTACGAGCCCGCGGCCTTCTCCGATCCGCGCTCTGCGCTCGCGTCGCTCGAAGCGATGCCGAGCGCGTACGACATCGTGCTCACGGACGAAATGATGCCGGGACTCACCGGGACGGCCCTCGCGCAGGCCGCACGCAAGGCCCGGCCCGACTTGCCCGTGATCCTCGTGAGCGGGTACACGGGCGTGGCGGCCGGCGAGGTCGCGGCCGGGGCGGGCGTCACCGAAGTCCTGAGGAAGCCCGTCCAGTCGCGAGAGCTCGCTGCCGCGCTCGCACACGCGCTCGCTCGAAACCGCTAACGCCCTCCTTCGGGTCCGACAGCGGCGCCTTGGGCGAGGGTCGCGGGCGTGGATTTCGCGCTCGCGACGGCCGGCACCGGGAACGGCACCGGCGCGACGACGCCGCTGCCCATCGCGCGCTCGCGCACGAGCCACCGGTCTTCCAGCGCCTGGTGGCGCGTCTCGGGCTTCTCGCGTTGCGGGGTGGCGCTCACCGTGTAGGTCGGGTAATAGCCGTCGCTGATCTGGCGCTGCTGGTCGAAGAAGGCGCTCTGGTCGGCTGCGCGCGCTCCCGTGGCGGAAGCGACGGCGAGCCATGCCGCGGCGGCGAGAAGGGTCCTGGTGCGTGTGTTCATGGTGATTCCTCTGGTTGATGTCCGTCGGATCGACGTGAGTGCATTTCGCGCCGCGCGCGTCGCAAGGCGGTTTCATCGTGGCGTCCGCGCGTTTCGCACGAAACGACGCTTGTGGACAGGCTCGTGTTTCGGCCGAAACGATCCGGTGCGGCGCGGAAACGATTTCGCGACCGCCGGCCCCGAGACTGGCTCCATCTTGTCAAGGAGAAAGCCATGGAAACGATCGGGATCGGGTCTTCCGGGATCACCGCCTCGCGCATCGCGCTCGGCACGTGGGCCATCGGCGGATGGATGTGGGGCGGCAACCCGGACGAGGAGGAGTCGGTCCGCACGATCCGCTCGGCCGTGGAGCGCGGCATCACGCTGATCGATACGGCGCCGGTCTACGGCTTCGGGCGCTCGGAGGAGATCGTGGGCCTCGCGCTCTCGGGCGGCCTCAGGCGCAGCGCGATCATCGCCACGAAGGTCGGCCTCGAATGGCAAGGCGGGAGCGTCCGGCGCAATTCCTCGCCCGCGCGCATCCGCCGGGAGGTCGATGAATCGCTGCGCCGCCTGCGCACGGACTACATCGACTTGTACCAGGTGCACTGGCCCGATCCGCTGGTTCCCATCCAGGAGACCGCGGGCGCCCTGGCGCGCCTGGTGAAGGAAGGAAAGGTACGTGCGATCGGCGTATCCAACTACTCCGCGGCGCAGATGGACGAATTCCGCGAGGTGGCGTCCATCCACTCGGTGCAGCCGCCGCTGAACCTCTTCGAGCGTGCCGCGGAGGGTTCGGTCCTTCCCTACGCCAGGCGCAACGACATCGCGGTGCTCTGCTACGGGGCGCTTTGCCGCGGCCTGCTCACGGGAAAGATCACCGCGGCGACGCGCTTCGCGGGCGACGACCTGCGCCTGCGCGACCCGAAATTCCGCGCGCCACGCCTGGGCCAATACGTGGCCGCAGTGACCTCGCTCGACCAGTTCGCGCGCGAGCGCTATGGCCTGGATGTGCTCGCGCTCGCGGTGCGGTGGGTGCTGGACAAGGGCCACACCATCGCGCTCTGGGGAGCGCGGCACCCCGCGCAGCTGGACGCCGTGCAAAGCGCGCTGGGATGGGAGCTCGACGAGCCCGCGATGGCGAGCATCGATGCGATCCTGGAGAGCACCGTGAAGGATCCCGTCGGCCCCGAATTCATGGCGCCGCCCGCCCGCGACAACGCGGCCCTGGCCGCCTAGGAGACCGAAAATGAAGATCGGAGTCGCTGGAACCGGGAGGATGGGCACCGCGATCGTGCGCCGGCTCCTCGAATGCGGACATGAAGTCC
>DATBEA010000465.1:0-5561 GCA_036276215.1 Usitatibacter sp. | reverse complement strand
TCGAAGACGAAGCGCTGCGCGCCGGGCAGCACCTGGGGCAATTGCTCGATCGCCCCCTCCACCGTGACGTCCACGCCCTCGAGGGAGAAGGGCAACGCCTCGGAAAGCCGTGCCTCGGCGCGCCACGCCGCGAGTCCGTAGCCCATGAGCACGCCGGCGCCTGCGAGGAGCGCCAAGCGCAGCGCCGCCCGCCGCGCGGGCACGCGCGTGGCGAGCACCACGAGCAAGGCGGCCATGGCGCAACCGCGCGCGTAGCCGGCCGGCAACGCGGCTTCGTGCTGCAGCCACCAGGAGCCGGCGACGAAGGCCGCGACGAACGTGCGCATCCATGGGTAACGCGCGACACGCGCGCGCGGCGCACTCGAAGTATGATTCGCGGATGGCGCGCGGCTTCACCTGGATCGAGATGCTCATCGTGCTCACGGTGGTGGGCATCCTCGCCCTCATCGCGATCCCCGCGCTCCAGGACGGCGTGCTCAAGCGCCAGGTGAAGGACGGCATGCAGCTCGCCACCCTCGCCGAAGCGGGCGTCCAGGCCTCGTATGCCCTGAGCGGTGGCGCGCTGCCGCCCGACAACAAGGCGGCGGGGCTCCCCGACCACGACAAGATCGTGGGCAATCTCGTGAACGACGTGACCGTGGCGGGCGGCGCCGTCACGCTCACGTATGGCAACAACGCCTCCAAGGCGATCACCGGCAAGAAGGTGACGCTGCGCCCGGCCGTGGTCCCCGACCAGCCGATGGTGCCGATCGCATGGCTCTGCCACAAGTCGGGAGTGCCCGGCAAGATGGAGGTGCGCGGCAAGGACGAGACCGACATCCCCGAGAACTGGCTGCCCGTGGAGTGCCGCTAGCGAATGGAGCCCGAATACTGGGCCCGGGCGAAGCGCCATCTCGCGAGGCGCGACCCGGTGCTGAAGAACCTGATCAAGGCCTATCCCGACATGGCCATCGCCTCGCGCGGCGACGAGTTCACCACGCTCGCGCGCTCCATCGTGGGCCAGCAGATCTCGGTGAAGGCCGCCGCGTCCATCTGGGGACGCTTCGCCGAGTGCTCCGGCGCCGTCACGCCTGAAAAGGTCGCCGCGCTCGAGCCCGAAGCCATGCGCGCCTGCGGCCTGTCGCGGGCGAAAGTGCGATACATCCACGACCTCGCCGCCCATTTCGCCTCGGGCTCGGTGAAGCCGCGCAGCTGGCCCGCGATGGCCGACGAGGCGATCATCGAGGACCTGGTGCGCGTGAAGGGCATCGGCCGCTGGAGCGCGGAGATGTTCCTCATGTTCCATTTGATGCGCCCCGACCTCCTGCCCTTGGACGACCTGGGCCTGCGCCGTGCGATGGAGCGCCAGTTCAACCGCGGCAAGCCGATCACGAAGGACAAGATGCGGCGCATCGGCGAGCGTTGGGCGCCCTACCGCTCGGTCGCCACGTGGTACCTGTGGCGCTCCCTCGAGCCGCGGCCGGAGAAGGCGGCATGATCCTGCTGCACGGGAGCAATTCGTGGGCGCGCGAGCTGATCCCGTTCGCGGACTCGCTGCGCCCCTACACGGATTCCATGGCCCCCAACCTCCCCGGGCACGGCGGGCGCCCGGTGCCCGAGCGCTTCAGCACCGCCGATTTCGCGCGCGACGTGATCGAGTACATGGACAAGCAGGGCGTGAAGCGCGATTTCATCGCCGGCTACAGCACGGGCGGCTACCTGGCGCTGTATCTCGCGCGCCACTATCCCGAGAGGATCGAAGGCGCGATCGCCATCGCCACGAAATACGTCTTCGACGAGGAAGCGGTGAAGCATTTCACCTTCCTCGTGGGGTTCGAGCGCCTCAAGCCCCCGCACCCGCGCCTTCCCCAGTTCGAGCTCTATCATCATCCCCAGGACTGGCGCGTCATCTCGACCCGCAACCGCGACATGTTCATCGCGTGGGGACGCGAGCCCGAGGTGACGCTCGAGGACCTCGCGAGGATCACCGTCCCGGTGCTCGCCATCTCGGGCGACAGGGATCCGCTCGTCCCTCCCGAGGAGACGAAGGCGCTCGCCAACCGGATCCCGCGCTGCGACGTGATGATCGTGCAGGGCCTCTCGCATCCCATCGGCTCGATGCCGGTCGACACCGTGACCCAGGCGATCGCCGTGTGGATGGCCAAGGTCCGCAAGGATGCCGCGGGCGCATGAGCGGGAAGGAGCCCGCCGAGGCCCTGCTCTTCGACCTGGGCGGCGTCATCATGGGCCTGGACTGGGACCGCTGCTTCGATCGGTGGGCCGCGTATAGCGCGACGCCGGCGGAGGTGCTGCGCGCGCGCTACTCGTTCGACGAGGCGTACGAGCGCCACGAGCGCGGCGAGATCGGCGAGCTCGAGTACTACCGCGCGCTTTCGAGCTCGCTCGGCGCGCAGATGACCGACGCGCAATGGGCGGCCGGCTGGGGCGCCATCTTCACCGAGGAGATCACGCCGATCGTGCAGATGGTGGCGCGCGTGAAGGAGCGCATTCCCGTCTATGCGTTCTCGAACACGAACCGCGCGCACCAGCGCGAGTGGTCGCGGCAATTCGGGCCCGCGCTCGCGCACTTCCGCGAGGTCTTCGTGTCGAGCGAGCTGGGCGTGCGCAAGCCCGAGCGCGAATCGTTCCTCCGGGTCGCGCGGCGCATCGGAGTGGACCCGGGCGCGATCCTCTTCTTCGACGATACGCCGCAGAACGTCGAGGGCGCGCGCGATGCGGGCCTGCAAGCCGTCCTGGTGCGCTCTCCCGAGGACGTGGCCCGGGCGCTTCGGCCCTGGCTCGTGTCGAGCCCCACGTAACCGGCTGCCAGCGCAGTCCTACGTTCGAGCGTGGGGTGACCACGCGTGTCGCCGCCCTCTGACAACCTTGGTCCCTTGCGACTAGCCCCAGCGTCGCGGCCATGGCTCGTGGCGTCTTGCGCGGATGCGAGATTGGCATCTCATGGACGTGACCCGCCACTACCGCCCCGCACTGCTTGCCGCCATCGCGGCGGCCATCGCCTTGCCCGTCCCGGCCGCGATGCTCTACAAGTCGATCGGCCCCAACGGCGTGGTCCAGTTCTCCGACCTGCCTCCCGAAAAGGGCCAGGTCGTGGCGCAGATGGTGTTGCCCGATCGCGACGCGGCCCCGAAGCCCGGCGCGGGCGCGCCGGTGGCGCCACCGGAGGAGTTCGACGCCGCGTTGCAGAAGGCGAACGTCCAGCTCGATCTCGCGGAGCACTCGCTCGCCACGGCGCGAAGGCCCGTGTGGAGCGAGCCGGACGTGATCCACATCGTTTCCAGGCCCATCGCGCGCCCGGACCGCGAGCGCATCGCGTACTACGAGAAGAACGTGCGCCTCGCGCGCCTCGCCGTGGCCGACCTCATGCGCCGCAAGCTCAAGGCCGATGCCTCGACCGCGACGATGACCGCCAGCAACGAGTGGGTGGCGGTCAGGCCAGAAGACCGTCGCTGATCCGGGCGGTGCGGCCCATGCGCGCCGCGAGGCGCTCGTCGTGGGTCACCATCACGAATGCCGCGTCGTGGCGGCGGTTCAGCTCCAGCACCAGGTCGAACACGCGCTCGGCATTCTCGCGGTCGAGGTTGCCCGTGGGCTCGTCGGCCAGGACGCAAGCCGGGTTGGTGACCAGTGCGCGCGCCACGGCCACGCGCTGGCGCTCCCCGCCCGAGAGCTCGCCCGGCCGGTGCGCCAGGCGGTTCGCGAGGCCCACCTCCTCGAGGATCGCAGCGGCGCGGTCGCGCGCCTCGCGCTCGGGCGCGCGTCGGATGGTGAGCGGCATCGCGACGTTCTCCAGCGCCGAGAATTCCGGAAGCAGGTGGTGGAACTGGTAGACGAAGCCCAGCGCGCGATTGCGCAGGTCCCCTTGCGCGGCGGCGCCCAGGGAATAGAGATCCTGCCCCAGGAGCGAGACCGTGCCCGCCGTGGGGCGGTCCAGGCCGCCCAGCAAGTGAAGCAGCGTGCTCTTGCCCGACCCCGACGCGCCGACGATCGCGACGGCGTCGCCGCGCCGGACCTCCAGGTCGATGCCGCGAAGCACCGGCACCGCGGTCTGCTCGATGCCGAAGGTCTTGGCGAGCCCGCGGCTCGAGAGGACGACCTCACTCATAGCGCAGCGCCTCCGCGGGGTTCACGCGCGCCGCGCGCCAGCTGGGATAGAGCGTGGCCACGAACGAGAGCGCCAGCGACAGCGCCGCGGTCCACGCCACGTCGAAGGGATGCAGGTCCGAGGGCAGCTCGCTGATGTAGTAGACCTCGCGCGAGAGGATCTGGAAATGGAACGCGTGCTCGATCGCCGGCACGATCACGTCGATGTTGAGCGCCGTGACGATCCCCGCGACCACGCCCACCACGGTTCCCACCGTGCCGATCACCACGCCCTGCACCATGAAGATCTTCATGATGCTCGCGGGCGAGGCGCCGAGGGTCCTCAGGATCGCGATGTCCGGGTGCTTGTCGGTCACCACCATCACGAGCGTGGAGACCAGGTTGAACGCCGCCACCGCGATGATGAGCGTGAGGATGATGAACATCATCCGCTTCTCGATCTGGATCGCGCGGAAGTAGTTCACGTTCTGCTGGGTCCAGTCGGAGATGTAGGCGTCGCTCGTGACCTTCGAGGCGAGCTCGCGGGCCACGATGGGCGCGCGGTCGATGTCCTTCACCTTGAGGCGGATGCCGCTCACCGCGTCGCCCATGCGGTAGAGCACCTGGGCGTCGGCCATGGACACGAGCGCCAGCGCGGAGTCGATCTCGTTGTGGTCCATGGAGAAGATGCCGACCACGGTGAACTGCTTGAGGCGCGGCATGAGGCCGGCGGGCGTCACCTGCCCCTGCGGAGAGATGAGCGTCACGCGGTCTCCCACCTGGAGGTGCAGCGCCTGCGCCACGCCCACTCCGAGCTCCACGCCGAATTCTCCGGGGCGAAGGTCCTCGAGGCGGCCACTGCGCATGTGGGAGCCGAAATCCGCGACCGTCTCCTCGAGACCGGGGACGATGCCGCGCACGAAGACGCCGCGCACCGCCGTGCCGGTGGAGAGCAGGCCCTGCGCGTTCACGAAGGGAGCCGCTGCGACCACTTCCGGGTGGGTGCGCAGCTGCGCGGCCATCTTCTCCCAGTCGGAGATGCCCTGCTCGCCGCCCACGACCTGGATGTGCGCGGCGGCGCCGAGGATGCGCGAGCGGATCTCCTTCTCGAAGCCGTTCATCACCGACATCACCGTGATGAGCGCCCAGATGCCCAGCGCGATGCCGGCCACCGAGATGAAGGAGATGAACGAGATGAAGTGCGTGCGGCGCTTGGCGCGGGTGTAGCGCAGGCCGACGAGGAGCTCGTAGGGTCGCAAGAAAAGGGGATTTCGGAAGGCTGGAACGGGATTATCGCGTAATTGGAGCGTCAGTCCCGGGCGCCGTTCCCTATAATCGAACGGTATCCGAACCCAATGCCGCTCGACCTCGTCATTCCCGGCCTCTCGCTTCCCGCCGACGCCCCGCAGGCGCTTCGCTCGGCGCGCCTTCCCGCGCTCGAGAAATGGCTCGCGCGAGGCAATGGCGCCGACGAGCCG
>DATBEA010000464.1:0-7919 GCA_036276215.1 Usitatibacter sp. | reverse complement strand
GTAATCGTTTCGTAACCTGGCGCGGTTTCTGGTAATAGTGGGGTGCGCTATCTCACAAATGGGCTCCATCGACCTCATCCTTCGCGCGGCCACGGTTGCGCTTGCGTTGAGCGCCGCGATTTCGATCGCATGGCGGCCCGGGCGCACTCGCGTGGCCATGTACGCGGCGTTCGTGGTTTCCGGCATCGCCGCGTTCATGGTCGCTTCGGCGCCGGGCGTCCACGCCGCATTGGGGCTCGCCGCCTTCTTCATCAACGCGTGGTGCCTCGCCACGCCTGGCGTGGTGTTTCTCCTCGCGCGGGCGCTTTTCCGGGACCGGCCGGACTCGAAGCCATGGCATGCGGCGGCGATCGGCGCGCTGGTGGCGCTCACGCTCGCGGGCGACTACGGCCGCTTCGCCTTGGGCCCCCTCGCCGCCGAGCCGCACCTTGCGCAGGCATTGCTCGTGACAGGACGCGTTGGCGCGCTGGCGCTGCTCTTCGCCTCGTGCGTGATGGCGGTGCGGCACTGGCGGGCAGACCTGGTCGAGGAGCGGCGCCGTGCGCGCGCCTTGTTCGTGGTCGTGGTCGGGGGCGCGTTCGTGGCGCTCGCGGGCTCGGAGCTCGTCTTCGGCGGGCAGGGCGCCCCGATGCCGCTGCTGGCGGTAGGGCACGCGCTGCTCCTTCTCCTCGCGCTGGTGCTCGCCCAGGCGCTTGCCCGCGGCGGCATGCCCGAGCTTTTCAGCGAGCCGCTGCAGCGATCCTCGGCGCAATTCTCGCTCGTGCGCAGCGACGGGCTCGAGGCGGCCCTCGCGGCCCGGGTCACCGGGAAGATGGCCGAGGGCAAGCTCTGGCGCACCGAGGGGCTCGGCATCGCCGCGCTCGCCCGGGAGCTGGGAACCCACGAGCATCGCCTGCGCCGCGCGATCAACCGGCACCTGGGCTACCGCAACTTCAACGATTTCCTGCACGACTATCGGCTGAAGGAGGCTTCGACGCGGCTCGCCGACCCGGCCGAGGCGCACCTGCCCGTGCTCACCATCGCGCTCGACTGCGGCTACGGCTCGATCGGCCCCTTCAACCGCGCGTTCAAGGCGCGCTTCGGCATCACGCCGGGCCAATTCCGGAATCAGCGAGCTTTGGCGCGGGATTCGGCCAGCCGCGAGGCGCGCCTTTAGCTAGCTTCGGGGCTTTCCTTCCCGGGAGGCTCCATGATCCGTCTCGCCGCCGCCGCGCTCGCGGGGCTCTTCGTTGCCGTCTGTGCAGCCCAGCCCCTTCCGCGCAAGGGCGGCCTTGCCGAAGAGAAGGTAGAAGGCGTGGACATTCGCTACGGCGAGGTGCGCACCGCCAAGGGCTACCGGGTACGTACTTATATATCGCGGCCGCGTGGCACCGCGGGACGCCTGCCGGTGGCGGTGTTCATCCCCTGGCTTTCATGCGATGCGGTCGAGAACCCGCGCAACATGAAGGATGGATGGTCTTTCATGCTGCGGATCGTGATGCGCGACTCCGGCATGCAGGTCGTGCGTATCGAAAAGCCCGGCGTGGGCGACAGCGAAGGCCCGTCGTGCGGGGAAACCGATCTCGAGGACGACATGGCCGCCTTCCGCGCCGGCATCCGCGCGGCGCTGGAAGACCCGGGCGTGGATCCGTCGCGCTTCTATCTCATCGGCGGCAGCGTGGGGGGAGCCCTCGCTCCGGTGCTGGCTCGCGAGTTCAAGCCGCGTGCGATCGCGGTGAGCGGGGGGTTCACGCGGACCTGGCTCGAGCACATGCTCGACATCGAGCGCCGCCGCCTCTTCTTCTCGGGCGCGGCGCCCCACGACGTGAATGCCGCGATGCGGGCGTTTTCCGGCTTCTACGACGAGACGCTCAACCGCGGGAAGACGCCCGCGCAGGCGATCGCGGCGCACCCCGAGTGGAAGGCCTTCTGGTACGACGAGCCGGCGCGGCAATACGGCCGCGCGATGCGCTACTACCAGCAGCTGCAGGCGCTGGATGTGGAAGGCGCGTGGAGCGAGGTGGCGGTGCCGGCGCTCATCCTCTGGGGGGAATACGACTGGATCATGGGACGCGACGAGGCCGAGCGCGCGGCCCAGGTCGTGCGGGCGCGCGACCCTGCCCTCGTCACCTTCGTGGTGCGGCCGGGCATGAACCACCATTTCACGGTGTACCCCGACCCGAAACACGCGTTCGACGAGCGCGGGGGAAGCTTCGACGAGGGCGCTGCGCGCGTCCTCGTCGACTGGCTACGCGCGCACTGAGCTCAGCGGCACTCTATATGGACCGTGGGCGAGGACTCCGTCATCCGCTCGTTGCCCGAGCCCAGGTGGATCGTCTCGGACACGTCGTGCGTGGAGTGATGGCCACCCACCTTCCACTTGTCGTGCACCACGAGCGTGTGCTCGTGCGGTCCCGGCTTCACCACATGGGACTTCCCCTTGGCGCCGTCGCTGCGCTCCCAGTGGTAGCTGAACGTGAATCCCTTCGGGTGGGGCATCGTGAAGTTGATCGAGGCGGTGAAGACGATCTCGACGGGGCACGCTCCGTGGTGCTCGTGCCGGTTGACCGCGACGTGCACCGGGCCGAAGCCTTCGCCCGCGGCCGGAAGGGCTACGGCGAGGGCGGGTAGTGCGAGTGCGGCGGTCAGGGCGAGCTTGCGCATGGGCATCCTCCTCTGGGGGTTGTTGAAAGCCCGCATACATTACCGCTGAAACGCCTTGCGCATCCTTGCGAGTGCCGCTTCGCACAGAATTCCCCGCGCGGCCATGACTAAATACTCCCCGTACGACAAAACCACAGGGAGAAGGTCTTGCGGCAATCGTTTGTCTGGTCGGATGCATGGGTGATGGCGTCGGTCGCCGTCGGGGGCGGCCTCAAGGGCTGCGAGCTGAAGGACGTGGTCGCGGCGGGAGACCTGCTGAACCGCGCGATCCTGAGCCCGGCCGAGCTTCGCGGTGCGCTCGGCAAGCTCATGCGCTCCGGCCATGTGAAGCGCAGCGGCGAGACCTACGTGATCGCGGGTGAGGCGCGCTATGCGGTGGAGCAGCTGCCGCGGCGCCCGGGCCCCACCTTCAACGTGATGCACTTCTTCGAGGAGCTCCTCGACGTCGATACCGATTCGATGCAGGAAGCCCCGGGACCGGCGGAGCCCGCGCTCGCCGACCTGACCGACGTGCGCATCGAGGCCGCGATCGAAGCCTACCGCGTGGAGCTCGCCGCGCTCTGGCGCGAGCTGCGCCACGTGGACGAGAACTCGCTCTCCGAGCGCGCCCTTCGCGTGCTCACGCGCGCAGCGCGCCTGCGCGAAGGCGAATTCGTCGCCTGATCGGCGAGTTCAGGCCGTCGCAGCCTCGAGGATCTCGAATCCGGCGAGCGCCCAGTCGCGGCCACGGCGGCGCACGCGATTCAAGGCGAGCGAGTAGACCGCGGCGCCCGCCCGCAACCGATAGCGTTCGTGGCGTCCCAGGAGGCCGTAGTCCACGGCGAAGGAGTCGAAGCGGCCCGAGCGGTCCGAGCCCGGCACGAAGACGAGGTCGTGCGACTTCCCGCCGTCGGACTCGAGCGAGGCCGCGCGGATCGGCACGCTGGGATCGGAGAGGACCTCGACCCCGAGGTGCCAGCCGTCGTCGACCTCATGCACGCGGCGCACGACGCGCCCCAGGACCGGCGGCTCGCGCGGATCGACGCGCAGGCCCAGGAGCGTGCCCACCGCGATGTCCTCGGTCGCCTTGTCGCTGGTGACGAAGAGGTAGCCCGTGGCGCTCGCGTTGCGCGGCGTGAGCCGCCGCGCCTCGGGCTTGCGCGGGCCCAGCGCCGCGAGGATCTCCTGCGCGCCCACGAGCACTTCCATCTTGTCGCCGAGCATGCCGCGCCGCGGCGCCCGCGGCGATTCGGGGCTGCCCGCGCCGGAGAACAGCTTGCGAAGCTGCAGCAGCACCGCGACGTGGGCCTGGATGGGCATCGAGGCGGCGCGTCCCACGTGGGGCACCACGTGCCCGCGATGCAGCTCGTTGATCACGGCGCGGCGCAGGTCCTCGAGCGGCTCGAGGTGCAGGTAGAGGCTCACGCCCGGCGCGTTGCGTGGCCCGAACGCGAGGCCGCCATTCGCATCCAGGTCGGCACGCATCACGAGGCCGCCCTCGTGGCGCGCCTCGAAGCGCAACGCATCGCCCCATTCCCAGAGCCAGGCGTCGAGCACCTCGATCTCCTCGCTCGTGAGCGGGCCGCTCGCGAAGCGGTCGAGCAGGAGCGTGCGCAGGTAAAGCTGCTCGAGGGTGGCTTCCCGGCGCATGCCGTCGACAACGAGCTCGCCGCGCTCGCCCTGGCGCCGCTTCGCGATGGCGAGCTTCATCAGCCCGTGCAGCGCGGGATAGTCGCGCGGATAGTGGCGCCCGGCCATGAGCTCCCACTTGACCGAATCGCCCACGTGCAGGAACGTGAGGGCGAGGAGGCGCATCGTCCTCGCCGTGTCCACCTTGCTGTCCGCGGCGCACGCGTGCACGGCCTTCGCGCCCAGGCGCATGAGGTTGTGGTGCTGGCGGTAGATCCAGTGGCCGAGCAATTGGTAGTCCCGCGGCGACAGCAGGCCCTCGGTGAGCATGGCGGTCTTCACTTCGACCATGCCATCGTCGAGGAGCGCCTCCAGCGCGATGAAATGCTCGGCGAGCTCGCGGCGCGGCATGCGCGGCATGGCCACCAGCAACTTCGCGAACGCCTGCTCGTAGTCCTTGCGGCAGGCGGACTTGTCGAAGGCGATGGCGAGGTCGCGGCTCGGGCTCATCGTTGCGGCGCGCCTTGCGTCATCGCCGCGTGGAAGTCCGCGCCGAGCACCTCGGAGGTGAGGTCCCACGGCGCCCCGATCCAGTTGGGCAGGTGCGGCCACGGCCCGTAGTGGTCGTGGGCGCGCTTGCCGCGCTCGCGGAACGTGGGCTCGTCGGGGGCGAGCGCACGGCCCAGCCTGTCGATCTCGGTCCACGCGTCGGTGCCGGGATGCGCCTCGCGGAACGCGCGCGCGGTCTCGATGAAATGCCGGCGCATGCGCAGCAGGAACGCGAGCTCCAGCTCGGCCAGCCAAAGCGAGGGCTCGGAACGATCCTGCTCGACGGCGAGCTCGATCAGCTCGAGCGCGGCCTCGGGATGGCCTTCCTCGAACTGCAGGCGCGCGGCCTTGATGACGCGTTCGGGATCGGAAAGATCGGCCGAGGAGCGCGCGATTCCCTCGAAGCGGACGGCGATGTAGCGGTCGCGCACGCGCGCGGCTTCGCGCGATCGCGGGTCCGCGGGCCGCGTCTTTGCCGCCGCGGCAAGCAGCTTTTCCACCTGCTTCGCGGTAAGCGTGCGAAGGTCGCGACCGCCCCCAGATGCCATGGGCCATGATAGCCGCATGAGGCGACGATGATCACCCTGCGCAGAGAATGAGTATCGGCCAGAGGGTCACGGCGCGTCACCCGCGTCGATGGACCGTGGGCATAATAACGCCGGTCATCAGGGAGGATGCAAGCGTGGAATTTCCTGGAGAGCCCGGCAGGGCACCGGCGCAGGTGATGCTGCGCTACAGGCTCGCCGCATGGATCGCCGCGGCGGTCCTGCTGCTACTGGTCCTGCACCTGCACCTGCTGCCGGCGCTCCTCGCCGGGCTGCTGGTGTACGAGCTCGTGCACGCGATCGCTCCGCGGCTTCCGCTGCGCGGCGACGGGAGGCTCGCGGCGGTGGGGCTCCTCGCCACGTTGATCGCCGGCCTCGTGGCGCTCGCCATCTTCGGGCTCCTCGCATTCCTGCATGGCGATGCGGGCAACCTTCCGCGGCTCTTCCAGAAGATGGCCGAGATCGTCGAGAGCTCCCGCGACAAGCTGCCCGGGTGGCTCGGGAACGCGCTTCCCTACGACACCGCGGTCCTCCAGGTGTCGCTCACGGAATGGCTGCGCGGCCACGGGCAGGAATTCCGCACCGTGGGCGGCGAGGTGGGGATGGGATTCGTGCACGCCCTGATCGGCATGGTGATCGGCGCCATCGTCTCGCTGCACGAGGCCAAGCAGCCCACGGACGGCGCGAAGCCGCTGGCGCGCGAGCTCTCGGAGCGGGCGAGGCGGCTGGGCGAGGCCTTCCGCCAGGTCGTGTTCGCGCAGGTGCGCATCTCGCTCCTCAACACGCTCTTCACGGCGATCTACCTGCTGGGCATCCTGCGCCTCTTCGACGTGCACCTGCCGCTCACGAAGACGCTCATCGCGGTCACGTTCATCGCGGGGCTGCTGCCCGTGCTTGGCAACCTCATCTCCAACACGATGATCGTGATCGTGAGCCTTTCGATCTCGCTCGAGCTGGCGCTGGCCTCGCTCGCCTATCTCGTGGTGATCCACAAGCTCGAGTATTTCCTCAACGCGCGCATCGTGGGCCGGCGCATCCACGCGGCGGCGTGGGAGCTGCTCCTCGCGATGATCGTGATGGAGGCGGCCTTCGGGCTTTCGGGCCTCATCGCCGCGCCGATCTACTACGCGTACCTGAAGGACGAGTTGTCCGCGCGCGGCCTCGTATGAGGGCGCGGTAGCCGATGGACCGCACCGAGCGCTTCTACAAGATCGACCACATGATCCGCGAGCGCGGCGTGGTCCCGGTCGCCGATTTCCTCGCCGAGCTGGAGGTGTCGCTCGCGACCTTCAAGCGCGACATCGAGTACATGCGAAGCCGGCACTACGCGCCGATCGCCTGGGACCGCGACCAGGGCGGCTACCGCTTCGAGGCGCAACAGGCCGGCGCTCCCAAGTACGAGCTGCCGGGCCTGTGGTTCAGCCCGCGCGAGGCGCAGGCCCTGCTCACCATGGAGCACTTGATCGAGAGCCTCGAGCCCACGCTCCTGGGCGCGCAGGTGAAGCCCCTGAAGGAGCGCCTCGCCGCGCTCCTCAGCAAGGGCGAGCATTCGGCCGACGAGGTGCGAAAGCGAATCCGCGTGATCTCCTTCGGCGCGCGCCGCCACGAGCCCAGGCATTTCCAGGTCATCGCCGCCGCCGTGCTGGGCCGCGGGAAGCTCCACCTCCAGTACTGGAACCGCTCGAAGGACGAAGTGACCGAGCGCGACGTTTCGCCGCAGCGCCTCGTCCATTACCGGAACAACTGGTACCTGGATGCGTGGTGCCATTTGCGCAACGACATCCGCAGCTTCGCGCTGGACGGCGTGCGCGACGTGAAGCCGGCCGGGGGGAAGGTGAAGGACGTGACGGAGCCCGAGCTCGATCGCGTGCTCGCGAGCGGCTACGGAATCTTTTCGGGGGCGAAGGTGCAGTGGGCGGCGCTGCGCTTCACGCCGGCGCGCGCGCGCTACATCTCGCTCGAGGAGTGGCACCCGAAGCAGAGGTCGCGCCTCGAGAAGAACGGATCCTACGTGCTCGAGATCCCGTACAGCTCGCAGACCGAGCTGGTGGGCGACATCCTCAAATGGGGCGAGGAGGTGGAGGTGCTCTCCCCGAAGGAGTTGCGCGACGCGGTGGCACGCAAGGCGCGCGCCACCGCGAAGCTTTACGGCTGAAAAGCCCGGGCGGCGGGTCAGCGGTGCTCGTGGTGATCCTCGTGCTTCTCGTGCTTCTCCTCGCGCTTCTCTTCCTTCTTCTCCACGTGCTGCTCCACGCGCTGAGCGTGCTGGTAGCCATGCTCGTTGTAGTGCTGCTGCACCATCTGCTCACGCGGCGTGTAGTGGTAGTTCTGGTTGTGGAAGCGTGCCTGCTCCTCCACGCGCGGGTAGTGCGTGCCGGCGTAGCGGCTCTGGTAGCTCGGTAGCGGCGCGCGCGACGGCATGTGCGCGTGGTTGTCCCAATGCACCCAGTCGGAGCGGCGATCGGCCCACGACGCGCCCCAGTGCTCGTGCCAGTGCGGAGCGCCCGCGCCGGCCCAGCCGTGGAACCATGAGGGCGGGTGATGGTAGTAGCGCACCGGCACGCGCAGCAGGTA
>DATBEA010000463.1:0-19965 GCA_036276215.1 Usitatibacter sp. | reverse complement strand
AATCCGCGCATCGAGGTTCGTGCGCGCACCGAGGTCGTGGGCCTGGACGCGCCGCACGGCTCCATCGAGAGCGTCGCGTTCCGCGATCGCTCCGGGAAGGAAACGGCGCGCCCCATCCACAACGTGTTCCTCTTCCTCGGCGCCGATCCCTGCACGGAGTGGCTCGAGGACTGCGGCGTCGCGGTCGATGCAAAGCGCTTCGTCACGACGGGCGGCGAGTCCCGCGACTCGCTCGAGACGAGCGTCCCCGGCGTGTTCGCGATCGGCGACGTTCGTGCCGGCTCCGTGAAGCGCGTGGGCGCCGCGATCGGCGAGGGCGCCGCCGTGGTGGCACAGATCCATGCCTACTTCGCACGGCAGGTCGCGAGCGCCCAGGCTTCGCCTATCGCATAAAGGGGTCAGACCCCTTTTCCCGGGGGGCGGAACACTTCAGGGCGCGAGGATCGCCAGCGCGTCTTCGCCGCCCGTGAGCACCCGCACCCGCTCGTACCCGGCGCGAATGAGCTGCTCGGCGAGGAGTGCCGCGCTCGCTTCGTTGGGACAGGTGCAGAAGGTCACGATCGTCTTGCCGCGGGACTCGTGGGGCAGGTCGTGTATCGCGGCGGGCTCCTCGATGACGAGCGCGCCGGGCAGTTGCCGAGGGTCGGCATCCCGCGCCGCACGGGAGCGCGCGTCCAGGATGAGGAGCTCGGCCGCCCCGGTTTCCAGCATCCGCGCGACCTCGTCGGGCCCGATCCGCACCGCCCGGTAGAGCCGGCGCAGCCGGTGGCGGCGAAGGAACTTCATGGCGATGAACAAGGCGAGGGCCAGCGCGACGATGACGATCGACCAGCCGCCGATGCTCGCCAGCGCGTCGATCAGCCGTTGCACCTCGCGGCTGAAGATCATGCCCAGGCCCACGTAGGCCACGCACCACGCGATCGAGCCCAGGAGGTCCAACACGAGGAATCGCCCGTACGGCATTCCCATCGATGCCGCCGTGGGAATCGCCACCGTGGAAATTCCGGGGATGAATTTCGAGATCACGACCAGGCTGCCGCCGTAGCGCACGATGAGGTCGTCGGTCCTGCGCACGCAGGTGTCCGGGGACAATGAGACACGGCACAGGCCCGCGAGCAGCTTCCTGCCGCGCCAGCGGCCGGCGAAGTACCACGCGTGGTCCGCGAGCAAGCACGCGACCATCGCCCAAAGCAGGATCGATTCGGGACGCATCGTTCCCTCCTGGGCGAGGGCGCCCGCGGCCACCAGCACCGGAACGGACGGCACCGGAAGGCCCGCCTGCTCGGCGAGCACGGCCGCGAAAACGAGGCCGATGTCCCAGCGCAGCAGCAGCTGGAGCGGATCCATGGGGGCATCCTAGCAGCGGCGCGCGTGCGAAAAAGGAAAAGGGGACGTTCTGTCCCCTTTTCCGTGAAAAAGGGCTCTGACCCCTTTTAGTTGCCGGTGGCGGTCCTCATGCGCTCGTCGACGCGGTCCCACGCGGCGCGGCTGGCGGGCGCGACCTCGTCCCACGAGTCCATGTCGGAGTAGCGCCGGTAGTCGGAGTACAGGTCGTCCTCGACGTCGTCGAAGGCGCGCCCGTCGTACTTGAGGCGGCCCTCGTAGCCGGCGCGATAGGCGGGCTCGTAATCCTCGAACTTGCGGCCCTCGACGTAATACGGCTCGTCCTCGAAGCGCCCGCGCCAGTAGTCGTTCTCGATGGTCGGGTCGACCACCTCGGCCACGCCCTTGCCGGCAAGTCCGCCGGCGATGGCGCCGACCGCTCCGCCCACCAGCGTGCCCGCGGGTCCGCCGATCGCCGTGCCCGCCGCGGCACCCGCGGCTGCTCCGGCCGCCGCGCCCACGCCCGTTCCGACCGGATGCGCGCCCGGCGCCCCGGTGATCGGGTCGCGGTTGGGCTCGCCCTGCTTCGGAGTTTCCCTCATGGTCGTTTCTCCTCGATTCTTCGAAAGGAAGGAACGAGGAGCAATGGCCGTGCCGCGGCGCAAGTCGTGGATTCGTTGGGTCCACGCCGGCGTGGCGAGGTAGCGAGAGCGGAAAACCTTGCTGCCGCGCGAAAGAAGTTCAGGCGGCGCGGCTCACCACGCGAAGCGGCGGCTCGCGATCGAGCACGAAGCCCATGCGCTCGTACAGGATGCGAGCCCTCGCGTTCTCCGGCATCACGTGCAGGAACGGG
Organism: Usitatibacter sp.; assembly: GCA_036276215.1. Taxonomy (GTDB): domain Bacteria; phylum Pseudomonadota; class Gammaproteobacteria; order Burkholderiales; family Usitatibacteraceae; genus Usitatibacter. The sequence goes on along the minus strand of DATBEA010000463.1, from coordinate 17,789 downwards.
ATCTCGCCGCGCTCGAGCTGTCGGCGCACCATCGCGGCGGTCACGGCACGCGCGAGCCCACGGCCCTGGTGCGAGGCAAGCGTGCAGATGCCGCTCACCTCGTGCAGCCGCCCGGCCTTGAGCCTTTCGCCCGCCATGGCGACCAGCTTCCCGTCTTCGAAGACGCCGAGCCATTCTCCCAATCCCAGGGGCCGCGGCGCGAAAGGGCCCGGCCGGGCGGTGCGCGCAAGCGCCCGCATCTCGTCCACGTTCGATTCCTCGAGCTGCGTGATCTCGACGGACGGATCCACCTCGGGGGCCGCGGTGCCCTTCCACACCATCGCGCACACCGTGGCGTCGAAATCGACCTGCCAGCCCTGCGGCGCGGGCCCGCGCCATTCGGTGCAGTAGAGATGGTCGTTCGGTTCGCAGTGCGCGGCAATGGAGTCGAAGTCGGGATCGCGCGGATCGTCGAAGGCGAAAAGCGCCGGGAAGTCGCGCGAGTAGCGCCGCGTGCGCTCGGTGCCGATGCTCAAGCCCCGATGCGATCCGCTGAGCGCCCGCCAGATGACGTTGGCGAGGTCTTCCATCGCCCCGTCAGTGAATCTCCGGCTCGGCGCTCGCGGCGCCGCCTTCGAGGAAGTCGAAGTCGCAGCCTTTGTCGGCCTGGCTCACATGCTTCATGTAAAGGGCGCCGAAGCCGCGCGTGAATCGCGGCGCGGGAGGCTTCCACGCGGCGCGGCGTTTCGCGAGCTCGCCTTCGGAAACGAGCACGTTCAGCTTTCGCGCCGGCACGTCGAGCTCGATGCGGTCGCCGTTGCGCACGAGCGCCAGCGGTCCGCCCACGTACGACTCGGGCGTCACGTGCAGCACGCAGGCGCCGTAGCTCGTGCCGCTCATGCGCGCGTCCGAGATGCGCACCATGTCGCGCACGCCTTGCTTGAGGAGCTTCTGCGGGATCGGCAACTGCCCCCATTCCGGCATGCCGGGAGCGCCTTGCGGCCCCGCGTTCTGCAGCACGATCACGCTGTCGGCATCCACATCGAGCGCCGGATCGTCGATGCGCGCCGCCATGTCGTCGTAGCTCGAGAAGACCACGGCGCGTCCCACGTGCTTCAGGAGCCGCGACTCCATCGCCGGCGGCTTGATCACCGCGCCCTGGGGCGCGAGGTTGCCCTTGAGCACCGCAAGCCCGTCGGCGGCGACCAGCGGGTTGGAACGCGGCCGGATCACGTCGTCGTTCCAGGCCTTCGCGCCGGCGATATTCTCGCCCAGCGTGGTCCCGTTCACCGTCATCGCGGACCCGTCGATGAGCTCGCCGAGCTCCGCGAGGAGCGCCGGGAGCCCTCCCGCGTAGAAGAAGTCCTCCATGAGGTACTTCCCCGCGGGGCGGATGTTCGCGAGCACCGGTGTCGTGCGCGCGAGCGCGTCGAAGCGCTCGATGTCGAGCGGTACGTTGGCGCGCCTCGCAAGCGCCACCAGGTGCACGAGCGCATTGGTGGACCCGCCGAGCGCCAGTACCGTGCGCACCGCGTTGTCGAAGGCCTTCGCCGTGGCGATGTCGAGGGGTTTCACGTCGTCCCAGACGAGATCGACGATGCGCCGGCCGATGCGAGTGGCGAGCTGCGAGTGGCGCGAGTCGGGCGCGGGGATCGAGGCGGCGCCGGGCAGCGTGAGGCCGATCGCTTCCATCGCGCACGCCATGGTCGAAGCCGTGCCCATCGTCATGCAGGTTCCGGCGGAGCGCGCGATGCCGTCTTCCACGCCCTGCCATTCGGTCTCGGTGATGTTGCCCGCGCGAAGCTCTGCCCAGTATTTCCACGTGTCGCTGCCGCTACCCAGGAACTGGCCCTGGAAATCGCCGCGCAGCATCGGGCCCGCGGGAAGGAAGATCGCGGGCAGGTTCATGGAGAGCGCGCCCATCACGAGGGCCGGCGTGGTCTTGTCGCAGCCGCCCATCAGCACGCAGCCGTCGGCGGGATAGCTTCGCAGCAGCTCCTCGGTCTCCATCGCGAGGAGGTTGCGGTAGAGCATCGTGGTGGGCTTCATGAACGTCTCGGCGAGCGAGAGCGCGGGCATTTCCACCGGGAAGCCGCCCGCCTGCCACACGCCGCGCTTCACCTCCTCGGCGCGCTGGCGGAAATGCGTGTGGCACGGGTTGATCTCGCTCCACGTGTTGATGAGCGCGATCACCGGCTTGCCGAGGTAGTCGGCGCGGGAAAAGCCCATCTGCGCGGTGCGCGAGCGGTGGCCGAAGCTTCGCAGGTCCTTCGCCCCGTACCAGCGGTGGCTGCGAAGCTCCTCGGGCTTCCTGCGCGCCATCAGGCCGCCAGCGCCTCGCGCGAGAGCGCGCGGTCGTGCGCGAGGAGCGCGACGGCCGCGCCCTTCACCGACTCGCACTCGGCGGCCTCGAGGTTCGAGATCATCGGCAGCATCGGCCCCATGTCGGCGATGCCGGCGAGCGTCACGGCGTCGTGCAGCACGCGGATCGGGCCCTTCGCGTCGCGCTGGTCCTCGAGCGCGATGTAGGCCTCGCGGATCTTCGCGGCCTCCTCGTAGCGCTTCGCCTCGAGGAGCGTGAGCAGGCGCATCGAGCCGCGCGGCGCGACGCACACGGAGCCCGAGGTGAAGCTCTTCAAGCCGAAGTCGCGCAGGTGCACGATCGCCGGGCGCTCCCCGATGCCGGAGATGACGATGCCGCGGTCCACGTGGCGCACGAGCTCGTCGAGGTAGGCGTCCTTCGCGGGATCGTCGCGCACCACCGCGTACTTGATCGCGCACACGACGCCGTCGGCCACGAGCTTGCCCAGCGTGGCGGGCTCGATGTAGCCCAGCGATTTCACGTAGGCGATCACGGGCGTGCCCAGCCGATCGGCGAAGCGGCGCAGCGCCGTGGCCACGCCGCTGTCGTTGGAGGGATGGCCGAACGGCAGCGCCATCACGGTCGGAAAGCCACGCCCGCGAAGGATCGCCGCCTGGTCCATGAGCTTCCCGTAATCGGCGCCCGCCGAGGGAATGACCCAGGTGCCCGCCCCGGCCGCCTCGGCGAGGAAATCGAGCGTGGCCGCGTATTCGGAAAGCGGCATGTGGTAGAAATTCGCGTTGCCGCCGTACATGAGCGTGCGCACGCCCCCGGACTCGAGGTGCGCGATGAGCGCGCGGTTCGCGCCGGGCGCGAGCGAGAAATCCGCGCGGCGGGCGAGCGGGGGCACGGCGAGAACCGAGGCCGAAAGGTCGGCGGGCGTGACGGGCGTGGTCTTCATGGGGAGTCTTCCGGAGGTCGGTGCCAGGTTCCCATTATCGAGGCGGAACTGGCTCAGGGAGGGTCAAAACAGTTATAATTTTAAGCTTCCCCGGCCTGGTAGCTCAGTTGGTAGAGCAGTGGATTGAAAATCCATGTGTCGGTGGTTCAATTCCGCCCCAGGCCACCAATTTGGATTTTGCGGGCGCTTTTGGCCCGCAAAATCTAACAGGCCGCCCCAGGCCACCAATTTGGATTTTGCGGGTTTAGATTTTGCGGGCGTCTTGGCCCGCAAAATCTAACAGGTGGCCAATTCCGCCCCAGGCCGCTCCTTGCCCCGAAATCCCCACTCATTGCAGGCGGTCGCCATCGACGGCGACGCCCAACCGCGGCTCGACCCAACGCGTGCGCGCTCCCGGCGCAGCTCGCGTGAGGTCGACGACATCCTTGCGCGGTTCCGCGTAACGAATATCCGCGGCGCCCAGCAGAGTCGGCACGAGGTCGGCGTGCATCGCAGGCACGTTGCGATGCGCCTCGAGCGCCTGGATTTCACGCGGATGGTCTTTGCGCCACGATTCGCTCGCCCAGAAGATCATCGGCACGCGCGTATCGAAGCGGGTGGGCATCGATAGCGCGTGGAAGTACAGCCCGCGCGGGTCGTCGAGCAGGTTCTCCGCATGGTCCGGCGTGTACACGAGGAACGCTTCCTCGCCGGAAGCGCGCAGTTGGTCGATGACGCCATCCAAGAAGGCGAGAGCCTCTGCGACCGCGTCGTCATACGCCGCGATCCATTCGCGGCGCCTCCCATCGGCAGGGATCGCGCCGATCCTGCCGCAGTCGACCGGCGCCGGCGCTTCCCGTGCGTCGAACCGTTCGCAGTATGGAAAATGCGCATCGTAGGTGTGCAGCACGAGCGCCTTTTTCGGCGCGGCGTCGGCCAACGCGGAGCGCACCAGCGGCAGGAGGTCGCGCCGGATCGTGGAGCGCGGGCGGGTGTAGCGGATCACGTCCGCGTCCGCCCAGGCGAGAGCTTGATCCTGCTCGCTGATCCAATACGTCCGGAAACCGGTTTCCTCGAAGGCTCGCAACACCGTCGCGTCCGTGCTCACGCGCACAGGCGCGCCCGGCATGTCGCGCGACACCAGGAGCGGGACGGAGATGTTGGTCCTGCTCGCACCCGACATCACGTCGCAGTACACGATCACCGGCTGGTGGAGCGCGAGGAAGCTCTGCCCCCCGCAGGCGGCGAGCCGATCCGCGCGAACCGCCTCGCCGACGACGACCACGTAGGTTTCCCGCCGGGCTCCGCCGGCTGCGCGCGTGGCCGACCAGGTGGCCCCGGACACACGTGGGCTCACCGGCGCCCAAGGCAATGCCATGGCGATGAAATCGGAGCGCCCGATCGCCATCGCGATTTGCGTGCTCACCGCATTGAGGGGCCAGGCGCGCAGCATCACGGAGGGCGTCGCGATGGCCATCACGGCGGCGGCACCGAAGAGACCGATGAGCGCCACGACCCGCGCACGCCGCCGCGGCATCGCATACGGCACGCGAAAGCCGATCGCGGCGCACGTCGCGAGGACCAGCGCCGCGACGCCGATCGGGACGAAATAGGGCGACAGCGCGTAGTGGGCCTCTCGTGCGTCCACCTGTCCCGCCAGCATGGCGAGCTCGACCAGGTCTACGCCGCGCAATAGATCGGCGGCCACGATCAGGACGCTCAGGAAGGCGAGCGGGTACGTGAGGATGAAGAACCACCGGGTGCCGGCGGCAAGCCACAGGATGGCGAAGCAACCGGCGCTCACGGCGATGGCCAGCCTGGAATCGGCGTCGCCCATGAAGAAGACGGTGGCCGACGGCAGCAGCAGCAGGATGAACCAGGCAAGGAACAGGGCGCGGCCAACCCATGCCCGGGCCGCTATGCGATCCACGACGAACGAGGCTGCATGAAGGGTTGCACGAGCCGGGGGGTCGAGCTCGAGAGCGGAAGCATGGAGCTTTGCCTGGAGGGCGCGGTGGTCCCCGGATGTTGATTGCCACCATCGGCCGCGTCAAGGCGGTCACGTGCGAAGCGATCGCCGCTTCGGGCACAATCGATGCGTGACCACGAGTCCCATCCTCATAGCCGGCGGCGGCATCGGCGGGCTGGCCGCCGCGCTCGCGCTCGCGCGCCACGGCTTCGCCGTGAAGGTCCTGGAGCAGGCGAAATCGCTGGGCGAGATCGGCGCCGGCATCCAGCTCGGCCCCAACGCCTTCAGCGCTTTCGACGCCTTGGCGATCGGGGAGCACGCGCGGTCACGCGCCGTATATATAGACCAGCTCGTGATGATGGACGCGACCGACGAGAGCGAGGTCGCGTGCATGCCCGTGGGCGAGGCGTTTCGCAGGCGCTTCGGCAACCCCTACGCCGTGAGCCATCGGGCCGACCTGCACGCGGCGCTCCTCGAGGGCGTGAAGGCCACGGGCCACATCGAGCTCGCCACATCCACCTGCGTCGAGCGCGTCGAGCAGGACGATCGCGGCGTGACGGCGATCGACAGCGCGGGCGCCCGCCACCCGGGCGCGGCACTCGTGGGTTGCGACGGCGTGAAGTCCAACGTGCGCGCACAGTACGTGGGCGACCCGGTCCGGGTGACCGGCCACGTGGTGTACCGCGCGGTCGCCGATGCGAGCGAGTTTCCCGAGGACCTGAAGCTCAACGCTCCGTGCCTCTGGGCGGGCCCCGATTGCCACCTGGTCCACTACCCGCTGCGCGGCGGCGAGCAATACAACGTGGTCGTCACGTTCCACAGCCGCAAGCCCGAGGAGTGGGGGGTGACCGAGGGCAGCCGGGAGGAGGTGATGTCCTACTTCGGCGGCATCGGTCCGCGCCCGCGGCGCCTCCTCGACCTGCCGAAGAGCTGGAAACGCTGGGCCACGGCCGACCGCGAGCCCATCGCGAGATGGAGCCACGGCCGCGTGACGCTCCTGGGCGACGCGGCCCACCCGATGATGCAATACCTCGCCCAGGGTGCCTGCATGGCCCTCGAGGACGCGGTCACGCTGGGCGAGGCCGTGCGCGAGAGCGGCGGGGACATCGCCGCCGCCTTCGCCCGCTACGAGAAAGCACGCGTGGCACGGACCGCGCGCGTGGTCCTCATGACCCGCGAGATGGGCCGCGTCTACCATGCCAAGGGCGTGGAGCGCCTGGTCCGCAACGACCTCTGGCGCGGGCGCACCCCCGAAAGGTATTACGATGCGGTGGAGTGGCTCTATGGATGGCGCGTGGAGAACTGCCTATGAACACCCGTGACCCGCAGCCCCGGCGCGACGCCTTCTACGAGCGCATCGCCCCGCTGGAGCTCGCCCCCCTCTGGACGCGCCTGAAAGGGCTCGTGCCGCGGGAGCCCGCGCCCGTGGGGGTCGCGCACCAGTGGAAGTACGACGAGGTGCGTCCCTACGTGATGGAGGCGGCCGAGCACATCACCGCCGAGGAAGCCGAGCGGCGCGTGCTGCTCCTGGAGAACCCGGGGCTTCGCGGCGGCTCGCAGGTGACCAACACGCTCTTCGCCGGCCTGCAGCTCATCATGCCGGGGGAAGTGGCGCCCAAGCATCGCCACACGCAATCGGCGCTGCGCTTCATCATCGAGGGCGGGGGCGCCTACACGACCATCGACGACGCGCGGGTGGACATGATGCCGGGCGATTTCGTGGTCACGCCGCCCTGGCGCTGGCACCACCACGGCAACGAGGGCTCGGCGCCGATGGTCTGGCTGGACGGGCTCGACATCCCGATGGTCCGCCACTTCAACGGCACCTTCCGCGAGGACCACGGCGAGTGGGTGAAGCCCACGGCGCCTTTCGGGGGACTCATCCACTTCCCCTACTCGCGCGCGCGGCCGGCCCTCGAGGAGCTCTCCCGCAAGGGCGACCCCGACGCCCACCTGGGCCACGTCATGCGCTACACGGACCCGGTCGATGGCGGCTGGGCCATGCCCACCATCGCCGCCATGATCCGGCTGCTCCCCGCCGGCTTCTCGACCCGTCCCTACCGCTCGAGCGATGGAATGGTCTTCGCCTCGGTGGAGGGTGCCGGGCGCATCGAAGCCGGCGGCCATTCCTTCGAGATGCGGCCCCACGACATCGCCGTGGTCCCGGGCTGGATGCCCTATGCGCTGCACGCCTCGGGTCCCTGGGTCGTCTTCTCGTACTCTGACCGCGCCGCGCAGGAGCGGCTCGGTTTCTGGCGCGAGCAGAGGCTGTGACACAATAGGCGCGCTCCTCCCGCCGCCCATAACTAGAACCATGAACGTCACGTCCCGGCGCTACGCCACCGCCGTCGTCCTCCGCGTGGAGGGTCGGCTCGACCAGGACACGTGCGTCGGCTTCACGACCGACATCATGAAGCACGTCGAGGCGAGCGCGCGCGACGGCGGCGCCATCGTGCTCGACCTCTCCTCGCTCGAGTACGTGTCGAGCGCGGGGCTGCGCTGCTTCATGCTCGCCTCGCGCCAGGCCAAGAGCCAGCACGGGCGCATCTTCGTGGCGGCGCTGCAGCCGATGGTCCAGGAGATCTTCGAGATCTCCCACTTCAACCTGGTGTTCCAGGTCTTCCCCTCGGTGCGCGAGGCGCTCGGCGCGGCATCCGCCGAGGCGGCCGCCGCGTTCGACAAGGGATAGCGCGATGCGCGTGCGCTTCTGGGGGACCCGAGGGTCGATCCCGGTCGCGCTGACCGCGGCGGACATCCGCGACAAGCTCGCCCAGGCGCTGGTGCAGGCCTCGGGGCGCACCTTCGAGAGCTTCGAGGAGGCGCACGCCTACGCCACCTCCGAGCTCGACTTCAACTTGACCCACACCTTCGGCGGCCATACGCCGTGCGTGGAGATCGAGGTGCCGGGCGACGAGTACAACGTGTGCGACATGGGAAGCGGCGCGCGGCCCTTCGGCGTGCACGTGCTCGCGCGCCAGGCGCGCAAGCCCGCGGTGGTGAACATCTTCCAGTCGCACGTGCACTGGGACCACATCATGGGTTTTCCCTTCTTCGGCCCCGCCTACGTGCCCAACACGAAGATCCGCATCCACGGCGTCCACGCGGTGCTCGAGGAAGCGTACCGGATGCAGATGCGCGAGCCGTGCTTCCCCGTGGACTTCAGCCAGCTCGCCGCGAACATCGAGTTCGTGAAGCTCGAGGCCGGCAAGCCGCACCGCGTGGGCGACCTCACCGTGACCCCCCACCTGCAGCTGCACTCGGGCGATTCCTACGGCTACCGCTTCGAGCACGAAGGCAAGTCGGTGGTGTACTCGACCGACTCGGAGCACAAGCTCGAGAACCGCGGCGAGGCCGAGGCGTTCGCGCAGTTCTTCCGCGGCGCCGACGTGGTGATCTTCGATGCGATGTACGCGCTCGCCGAGGCGATCAGCGTGAAGGCGGACTGGGGGCACTCGAGCAACATCGTCGGCGTGGAGCTTTGCCAGATGGCGCGGGCGAAGCACCTGGTGCTCTTCCACCACGAGCCCGCGAACAACGACGCGACCCTCGAGGGGCTCCTCAAGGAAGCGCGCCGCTTCGAGGAGCTCACGCGCGGTGAATCGGCGCTGCGGGTTTCCGCCGCCTACGACGGCCTGGAGATCGATCTCTGAACACCCTGCGAGGCCTTCGCGTCCTCGCCCTGGTGCTCCTTGCCGCGTTCACGCTTTTCCTGCTGTTCGCCCCGGCGGCCAACACGCTGCGCAAGGTGGTCTTCGACGGCTACCAGCGCGTCTTCCCCCTCGAGCGCGGCGGCGCCTGGCACGTGGCGGTCGTCACGATCGACGAGGAGGCGCTCGCGCGCTACGGGCAGTGGCCCTGGCCGCGAACGCGCATGGCCGAGCTCGTCACGCGGATCTCGCAGCTGAAGCCGGCGGCGATCGGTCTGGACCTGCTCTTCGCCGAGCCCGACCGCTTCTCGCCCGCGATGATGGCGGCCGAGATGCCGATCCTGCCCACCAACCTCGCACGCGCGCTGCAGGCGCTGCCCTCGAACGACGAGCAGCTCGCCCAGGCGATCCGCGGCCACAACGTGGTGCTGGGCATCGGGAGCCAGAGCCTTCCCGATCCGCGCTTCACCACGCCCCCGCAGGCGGCGCCGGTCGTCACGAAAGGCGATCATGCCGCCAACCTGGAGACCGAGCCCGGATACATCGGCAACCTTCCCGTGATCGACGCGGCCGCGGCCGGGCGCGGCCTCATGGATTCCGGCCAGCCGGACCAGGTCGTGCGCATCGTGCCGTTGTTGAAGCGCGTGCAGGGCGTGATCGTGCCTTCGCTCGGCGTGGAGACGCTCCGGGTGGCGCTGAACGCCGGCATTCGCCTGGACGACGCGCCGGCGGGACTCATCACCATGCACTTCGACGACGTGACGGCGCGCATGCAGGACGACGGGTCCACGTGGCTTCGCATGGGACACGAGGCGCCCGATTCGCTTTCGGCCTACGAGATCCTTTCCGGCAAGGCGGATGCCGAGCGCATCCGCAACAAGATCGTGCTCGTGGGCATCAGCGGGCTGGGCGTGCAGGACTACAAGACCACGCCGCTCGGCGACTTCGTGCCCGGCGTGAACCTGCACGCGCAGGTGGTCGAGAACCTGATCGAGGGCTCGGGGCTCGTGCGTCCCGTCATGATGGTCTACGCCGAGGGGCTGGTGCTCGTCGTGTTCGGCATGGTGCTCATCTGGTTCGTGCCCAGGCTCTCCGCGCTGCAGGGCATCAACCTCGTCCTGGTGATGGTGCTGCTGCTGGTGCTCACCGGGCTCACGGCGTTTCGCTATTACCAGGTGCTCTTCGACCTCGCATGGCCCGCGATCGGCACGCTCGCGGTGTTCGGCGGGGTGGTGGTGGGCACGCTCTCGGAGACCGAGCGCCAGCGCCGGCAGCTGCGCGAGCAGGCCGCGCACATGGCGGGCGAAGTCGATGCGGCGCGGCGCATCCAGATGGGCCTGCTGCCGGATCCCGAGGAGGCGCTGGGCGATGACCGGCGCTTCAGGCTCGCCGCGCTCCTCGAGCCCGCGCGCACGGTGGGCGGCGACTTCTACGATTTCTTCTGGGTGGACGAGGACCGGATCTTCTTCGTCGTGGCCGACGTGTCGGGCAAGGGCCTTCCCGCGGCGCTCTTCATGGCGGCGGCCAAGTCGAACCTGAAGAGCGCGGCGCTGCGCGGCGGCACCGTGGGCGAGATGCTGCAGCGCGCGCAGGCGGAGATCGAGCGGGAGAATTCCGAGCAGCTCTTCGTGACCGCGTTCGCCGCGATCCTCGACGTGCGCACGGGCGAGCTGCAATTCTCGAGCGCCGGGCACGAGCCGCCCTTCGTGCGCACCCCGCGCGGCGCGCCCGAGCGCTTCTCCACGCCCGAGGGGCCGCCGCTTTGCGTGGTCCCGGGCTTCAAGTACTCCACCGGCGGGCGGCGCATGCAGCCGGGCGAGTGGCTCTGCGTGGTGACCGACGGCGCCACCGAGGCGATGGATCCGTCGCGAAGCTTCTTCGGCGTGGAGCGGCTGCGCGCGTCCCTTTCGTGGATGCCCGAGGACGTGGATCCCCGGGAGCTCGTGCGCCGGCTGCGCGACGACGTGGCGCGCTTCGCGGCGGGCGCGGAGCCCGCCGACGACATCACGCTGCTTGCGTTACGGTGGATCTCTAGCGGACGTTGATCTCGACGCGCCGGTTGCGCGCCTCGGAGACGTTGTCCTCGGTGGGAACCAGCAGCTCGCGCTTTCCGCGGCCCGCGGCCTGGATGCGCTCGGCGGGAATGCCCATGCCGATCATCATCTCGCGCATGCGCTCGGCGCGCGCGAGGGAGAGCTTGTCGTTGTACGAGAGGCCGCCCACGCTGTCGCTGTGCCCGATCACCACGATGTCGGGCAGCGGCCGGCGCCTCAGCTCCGCGATGACCTTGTCCATCTCGACCTTCGAATCGGGCGTGAGCTCGTCCTTGCCCTCGAGGAAGTAGAGCGTGAAGGTCGCGGGGCGCCCGGGAAGGGCGGCGAGCGTGGCGCCGAAATCGGCTTTCACCTGGGCTTCGGTGAGCTTGCCGTCCTCCACGGTGCCGTCGGCCTTGATGCGCTCGGCGCCATAGGCTTCGTGGATCACGTGCTCGTGGCCGCCTTCCGGATGCACGACGATCGTGCCCACGTGCCCGCCGGCGCCCGGGACGACCGCGAAGGTTTCGGGCGCCACGTGGCGCGGCGTGCTCGCGCACGCGGCCGCGAGCCCGGCCACGAGGACAAGCGCGAGGAACTTCAAGCGTGCGGCCCTAGTTCTGCGCGACTTCGACGACGAATTCCGTGCCGCGCACGCCCATGATGGCGGACGGCGTGCGGATCTTCATCGACTCGGGTGTCTGCTTCACCATCTTGCCGGAGATCGCGGCGAGGCGGCCCTGGCGCAGGTTTCCCTCGAATTCGCCCTGGTGGGTGGTGCTGTCGAAGCTGTACTTGTCGATCGCGAAGACGCTGTTCGGGCCCACGGACACGAGGCTGTTGTCGGTGAAGGTCACGCCCGCGGAGCCGTCGGCGCCGGTGACGATCACGTCCTTCGCCTGGAGGGCCGCGCCCACGGGCGCCGGAAGCTTCTCGGCGCCGCGCTGGATCTGCACGCTCCCCTTGGAGACCTTGACCAGCCCCACGTTGTCGGCCGCGAAGGCCGGGACGGCAAAAGCCACGAGTGCGACGGCGATCCATGTGTTGCGCATTGAGTTTCCTTCGGCGAAGTTTTCGCTGTTTTTCCTTGCCTATAATGCCAAATCCGCGGGAGGGCTGCCTGTGAACCTTGTCACAACGCGAATAGGGATGTTTCCGTCGCGCCTGGAGGAATGGCGCAAGGCCCGGGACTTCGTGGACGGCTTTTGCGAGGGTGCCGGGGTGGACCGCGGGTCCTGCCTCAAGGCGAACCTGGTCCTGGAGGAGCTTTTCCTCAACACCGTGAAGCACGGCCACCGCGGGGGGTCCGACGCCCCGGTCTGGATCAGCCTTTCGGCCTCCGGGGGCGAGATTTCCCTCACCTACGAGGACCGCGCCGCGCCCTTCAATCCGTTCTCCCGGGCCACGCGCGAGATGCTCGAAGCCCTCGCGGAGACGCGGCGCGAGGGGGGCCTGGGCGTGCTGCTCGCCCACGGCCTCACGGCGAGCGCGGACTACGCCTACCTCTTCGGGCGCAACCGCATCCGCATCACGCTCGCCTAGCGTGGTCGAGGGACGAGCCGGCAGCCTTCATAAGGCCTTCTCCAGGCGCTCGCACAAGCGCTCGATCGCCTCCACGCGCGCGTAGCGCTTGTCGTCGGAGGCGATCACGTCCCAGGGCGCCAGGTCCGAGGAGGTGCGCTCGATCATGTCGTTCACCGCGCGCTCGTACCGGGACCACTTCTTGCGGTTGCGCCAATCCTCGTCGGTGATCTTGAAGCGTTTGTAGGGGATGTCCTCGCGCGCCCTGAAGCGTTTCAGCTGCTCGCGGGCCGTGATCGCCAGCCAGAACTTCACGACGATGGCGCCCGACTGGATGAGCTGCTCCTCGAACTCGTTGATCTCGCTGTAGGCGCGCATCCAGTCGAGCTCGGCCGCGAACTTCTCGACGCGCTCGACGAGGACCCGCCCGTACCAGGAGCGGTCGAAGATCGCGGCGCGGCCATGGCCCGGGACGTGCCGCCAGAATCGCCACAGGTACGGTTGCGCGCGTTCCTCGTCGCTCGGCGCGGCGATGGGAATCACGCGGTAGAAGCGGGCGTCCATCGCGCGCGTGATGCGCCGGATCGTGCTGCCCTTGCCGGCCGCGTCCATGCCCTCGAAGGCCATGACGATGGAGCGCTCGCGCATCTTCTTCGAGCGGGTGAGGGCGTTCAGGCGCGCCTGCGCCTTGTCGAGCCGCTTCTCGTAGCGCTGCGGATCCAGCGAGCGCGTGTAGTCGAACGAGGCGAGGAGCGTCTTCCCGTCGATGGGGGCCGCGGGCGGCGGAGGCGGCGGCGATACCGGCGCGGCCCCGCTCTTCAGGCGCGCCTCGAGGCCCGCGGCGATGAGCTTCCCCGCGGTGAGCGAGCGGTACTCGTGGTCGCTCCCCTCGATCACTTCCCAGGGGGCCTCGCCGGTGCTCGTCTCGCGCAATGCGTCCTCGCTCACGTCGACGAACTCGCGATAGTGATGGTAGCGGTCCCATTCCCCGGGCCCCACGCGCCACGCGGTTTTCTTGTGCGCGGAGAGCTCCTCCAGGCGTTCCTTCATCGCCTTGCGCGAGAGGTGGAACCAGAACTTGAGGAGCAGCGCGCCTTCGGAGGCGAGCATGCGCTCGAAGTGGCGGATGCGCTCGAGGCGGCGCTCGAACTCGGCGCGCTTCTCGTGGCCCATCACGCGCTGCAGGATCGGGTCGGTGTACCACGAGCCGAAGAGGATGCCGATGCGGCCCTTGGGCGGCAGCGCACGCCAGAAGCGCCACATCTCGGGACGCTCGCGCTCGGTGTCGCTCATCTCGCCGAACGCGTGGGTGTGGATGTAGCGCGGGTCCATCCACTCGTTCAGGAGGTTCACGGTCTCGCCCTTGCCCGCGCCGTCCACGCCGTTCACGAGGATGATCGCCTGGAAGCGCGCGTCGTGCAGGAGCTTGTACTGGAGATCGAGGAGGCGGCGGCGAAGCTTCGGCACCTGCCGCTTGTAGGCCGACCTGGCGATCTTGTGGCCGATTTCCGCCGACTCGAACATGGGGCTACGCCTTCTGGAGCCACGTGCCGCGGCGGCGCGTGAGCTCGGCCACCAGCGGCTCCAGCAGCGCCGCGTCGGCTTCGGCGCGCGCGCCGAACCAGCCGCGCGCGAAATCGACGAACGGGCGCGGCGCGTCGAGCTGCTCCACGAGCCTCATCGCGGTCGCGGCGTCGTTGCAGTCGCCCAGGGCGTCCTGCAACGCCTCCACGTTCGCGGCGAAGCCGTCGAGCGGCCCCTGCCTGAAGAGCGAGCCCAGGCCATCCACGGCATAGCGAAGCCGCTTCGCGTCGATGCGAACGCGATGCTGCTCCGCCGCAGGGAGCGCGCCGAGCATGAGCGCCCCGGCGAGCAGGCGCTTCCTGCGCTTGCGGATGGTGCGCGTGGCGAATTGCGCGAGCGAGCGAGGCGCGGGCGGATCGTCGCCCCCGTCGGCGCGGGCGAGCCATTGCGAGATCTCGAGGACCGTCGCCGTGTGGCGCGGCGAGAGCAGCGCATCGCGCGCCTCCTGGCGTTCCTTCGAGCGTCGGCGCGAGACCCGCCGGCGCAGCTTGGCGGCGAGCGCCTCGTCGCCGTGGGCCTCGAGTGCCGCGGGCAGCGTGCGCATCGCGAACACATCCCAGTCGCGCGAGCGGCCGAGCGCGCGGCTGGTCTCGCCGAGCGCGTCGCGCCAGGCCTTGGCGCGGTTCAGGCCGATCTCGCGGCGGAACATCCGCAGCGCCGAGCGCATGCGCCGCATCGCCACGCGGGCCTGGTGAACATATTCCGGATCGTGGCCCGTGGCGAGTCCCGCGTCGTTCGCCTGGAGCTGCTCGAGGCCCGCGCCCACGATCGCGCGCCCCGCGTCGGCTGGCGAGAGGGCGATGTCCAGGTGAAGCTTGGCGGCCTTGACCGGGTGCGGGCGTTCCCCGCGCATGAGGCGGTAGCCGCGCTCGGCCTTGGTTACGCCGCTCGGGCGCAGGTGCACGTGCTCCATGATGCGTCGCGCGAGGTCGAACGCATGCCCGGGCGAGCCCTCGAGGCACTCGATCTCCACCTCGGCGATGGGAGAGGTGCGCTGCCGCGCCTCGACGCTGCCCAGGTCGAGCGCGACCTCGAGCCTGGCACCCGGCGCGGGCTCGACGGTCCAGGTCTCGCGCGTGAAATGCACCTCGAAGAGGGGTGCCAGCCGGGCGGCGACCTCGCCCGCATCCTTCATTTGCGAGAAGGGCGTGGATTCGAGGAGCGAGACGTCGAGCGTGCCGTCGCGGCGGGGGAATTCCCACTCGCCGCGCGAGTGCACGCCACCGGTGCCGCTGGAACCCGCCTTGAGCGCCTGGACCCAATGGCGCCCCTCGCGGCGGAGCCTGAGCGCCATGCCGTTACGCGAGAGGGTGCCCTCGCGGGTGTCGAAATAGATGCTTCGCATCTTCGTTCGCCGCGGGCGCCCGACGAGCGACGAGACGCCGGCGAGGCCGCGCCGCGCCGAGGGCGCCACGTCGAACTTGAGCTCGATCTCGGTGGCCATCGCCCGCCTCAGAGCTGGGTGCGCGCGCGCCAAAGCTCGGGGAAGAGCTCGACCTCGACCGCCTTGCGCAGGTAGCCCACGCCGGAGGTGCCCCCGGTGCCGCGCTTCAGGCCGATGATCCGCTCGACGGTGGTCGCGTGGCGGAAGCGCCACTGGCGGAACGCATCCTCCAGGTCCACGAGCTTCTCGGCGAGCTCGTAGAGGTCCCAGTGCTTCGAGGTCTCGCGGTAGACCTCGACCCACGCGGCGCACACCGACTCGTTGTATCCGCGCAAGGAACGCCAGTCGCGCTCGACACACTCCGGATCGATCCTGAATCCGCGCCGGGCCAGCACGCGTATGGACTCGTCATAGAGGGACGGCGAGGCGAGGAGGCCGTCCAGGGCGGCGAAGAGCCCGGCCTTGTGCCGGTGCGGCTCGATGCGGTGCGCGTCCTTGTTGCCGAGGAGGAACTCGATCATGCGGTACTGGAACGACTGGAACCCGGAAGAGGCCCCCAGCGACGCGCGGAAGGATGAGTACTCGGCCGGTGTTAGCGTGGAAAGGACGTCCCACGACTGGTTCAGCTGCGCCATGACCCGCGCCACGCGCGAGAGCATCTTGAAGGCGGGCGGGAGGTCGTCGGCCCTCACCCGGTCGCGCGCGGCGGTGAGCTCGTGAATGGCGAGCTTCATCCACAGCTCCGAGGCCTGGTGCTGGACGATGAAGAGCATCTCGTTGTGGTCGCCCGAGAGCGGGCGCTGGGCGCCCAGCACGCTGTCCAGGGCCAGGTAGTCCCCGTAGCTCATGGCGCCCGAGAAATCGAGGCGGGCGCCGTCCAGGTGCGGAGGGTTCTTCTCGTTTACCATGAATTAGTCTAGCTTAGACCGCATGCACGCCACCCTCCCGCTCCTCGCCCGCACCGACTTTCCCGCCCTGAAGCGCCGCCGCATCGAGACGCTGCAGGTGAACATCGGGTACGTCTGCAACCAGGCTTGCCTGCATTGCCACGTGAACGCCGGGCCCACGCGCACCGAGTCCATGTCCCGCGAGACCGCGGACCAGGTCCTCCAGTACCTGGCCGCCAGCGGCGCCACGATGCTGGATCTCACCGGCGGCGCCCCCGAGCTCAACGCGAGTTTCCGCCACCTCGTCCTGGGCGCGCGCATGCGCGGCGCGAACGTGATGGATCGCTGCAACCTCACGGTGCTCTTCGAGCCCGGCCAGGAGGACACCGCCGAATTCCTCGCCGCGCAGCGCGTGTCGATCGTGGCGTCGCTGCCGTGCTACACCGAGGAGCTCGTCGACCGCCAGCGCGGCGCGGGCGTCTACGACAAGAGCATCGCCGCGATCCGCAAGCTGAACGCCCTGGGCTACGGGCGCGAGGGCAGCGGTCTCACCCTCGACCTCGTGTACAACCCCCAGGGCCCGAGCCTGCCGCCGCCGCAGGCGAAGCTCGAGGACGACTACAAGCGCATCCTCGGCGAGAGGTTCGCCGTGACCTTCAATCGCCTACTCACCCTCGCCAACATGCCGATCCAGCGCTTCGGGTCCACGCTCGTCACGAAGGGCCAGTTCGCGGGATACATGGAGCTCCTGCGCGGCGCGCACCACGACGACAACCTCGACTCGGTGATGTGCCGCTCGCTCGTCTCCGTGGACTGGCAGGGCTACCTCTACGATTGCGACTTCAACCAGATGCTGGGCCTGCCGCTGCGCGTGGCGGGCCGTGCGCGCACGCACCTCACGGACGCGCTCGCGCGCGACCTCGAGGGCAACGCCATCGTGGTGCGCGACCATTGCTATGGCTGCACCGCCGGGCAGGGGTCGAGCTGCGGCGGGGCGCTCGCCGCTTGAGTGCCGCCGCGCTCCGCGAGCTTCGCGGCATGGGGGGTGACGCGCGGCCGGGCCGCATTTGCCCGCTTTCGTACCGCTATTCCCCGGCAAGCCTCGCACGCGATCCCGAGATCGTGGCGGACACGCTCTACGTGGTGGGCGGCCTTTACGGGAACGTGGAGTCGCTCGGCGCCGTGGAGCGCATGGTCTCGGGCGAACCGGGTGCCGTGCTCGCCTTCAACGGCGACTTCCACTGGTTCGACGTGGCGAGCGCGGATTTCGCGGCCGTCGAATCGGGCGTCGCGGCGCATCTCGCGCTGCGCGGCAACGTCGAGACCGAGATCGCGACCGAGGACTCGGGCGCGGGTTGCGGGTGCGCCTACCCGGCCGACGTGAGCGATGCCACGGTGCATCGCTCCAACGAGATCCTGGAGAGGCTGCGCGCCACCGCGCGCACGCTTCCCGGAGCGCGCGAGCGCCTCGCGCGGCTGCCCATGAACCTCGTAGCCCAAGTGGGCGATGCGCGCGTTGCGATCGTGCACGGCGATGCCGCGT
>DATBEA010000462.1:0-4853 GCA_036276215.1 Usitatibacter sp. | reverse complement strand
CGCACGACCTGGAGCGCAAGCTCATCAAGAACGACTTCGCGTTCGCCGCGGCCAATCGCGAAAGGATCCTCGAGGAATGGCAGCGCCGCTACGGCTCGAAGACGGAGAAATGACCGCGCGCCCGTGGAGTTCCTGAGCCTTCGCAACGTCCACAAGCGCTTCGGCGATTTCGTCGCGCTGCACGATGTAAGCCTCGACGTGCATCCGGGGGAGCTGCTGTGCTTCCTCGGCCCGTCGGGGTGCGGGAAGACCACGCTCCTCAGGATCATCGCGGGGCTCGAGGTGCAGAGCTCGGGCTCGCTCGTGCAGGCCGGGCGCGACATCTCGAGGCTTCCTCCGATGGAGCGCGACTACGGCATCGTGTTCCAGTCGTACGCGCTGTTTCCCAACCTCACCGTGGGCGAGAACGTGGCCTACGGCCTCGTGAACCGGCGCGTGCCGCGCGCGAAGCGCGAAGCGCGCGTGGCGGAGCTCCTCGCATTGGTGGGGCTGCCCGAGAGCGTGGGCAAGCATCCCGCGCAGCTTTCCGGCGGGCAGCAGCAGCGGGTCGCCCTCGCGCGGGCGCTCGCGACTTCGCCCGGCCTGCTGCTGCTGGACGAGCCGCTTTCGGCGCTCGACGCCCGGGTGCGAACGCGCCTGCGCGGCGAGATCCGCGGCCTGCAGCAACGCCTGGGCGTGACCACCATCCTGGTCACGCACGACCAGGAGGAGGCGCTTTCCATGGCGGACCGCATCGTGGTGATGAAGGATGGCGCCATCGAGCAGGTCGGCGCGCCTGCCGAGATCTACCAGCGGCCGGGCTCGCCCTTCGTCGCGGACTTCGTGGGGCGGACCAACCTGCTGCCCGCGAGCCGCGCCGGGAATGGGCGCATCCAGGTGGGCTCGCACACCTTCGATTGCGACCTCGCGGGCGCGCCGGGCAACGGGACGCTGCGCATCTTCTTCCGTCCCGAGGACGTGCGGGTGCGCGGCGTGCAAGGCGACACGCCCAACTCGGCCGGCGCGCGGGTCGAGAAGGTCGAGTTCCTCGGCGCTTTCTCGCGCCTCACGGTGAGGCTGGACGGCATCGAGCAGGCGCTCCTCGCCGACCTCTCGGTGAACGACATGGCGGAGCTGCGGCTGCGCCCGGGCGACGCGCTGCGCGTCTCGCTTCCGCCGGAGCGCCTGCGGGTGTTCGCGGCGCCATGAGCCAGGCCGCCGGCATCGCCCTCGACCCGGCCGCGGCGGGAACCGCGGTGACGCGCCTGCGCGTGCATTGGAGCGACCGGGTCGCGCACGTGTTCCTCGCCGGCGCGTGCGCCGCGCTCGCCATCTTCCTTCTCGCTCCCCTGGCCGCGATCCTGGTGAAAAGCGTGCAGGACCGCGACGGAGCCTACGTAGGGCTCGAGAACTTCGTGCGCTACTTCGGCACCCCGGCGCTCGCACGCTCGATCTGGAACAGCGCGTGGACCGCGACGCTGGTGACCGCGATCACGCTGCCGCTCGCCTTCACCTTCGCCTACGCGCTCACGCGAAGCTGCATTCGCTGGAAGACGCTGCTTCGCAACATCGCGCTCGTCCCGATCCTGGCGCCCTCGCTCCTCGCCGCGATCTCGTTCATCTTCTGGTTCGGCAACCAGGGCCTGCTCAAGGTGCTCCTGGGGAGCGGCCAGATCTACGGCGCGCCCGGGATCGTGGCCTCGCTCGTCTTCGCGACCTTTCCCCACGCGCTGATGATCCTCGTGAGCGCGCTCTCGCTCACCGACGCGCGCCTCTACGAAGCCGCCGACGCCCTGGGCACGGGGGCCGTGCGCAGGTTCCTCACCATCACGGTGCCGGGCGCCAAGTACGGAATCATCAGCGCGGCCATGGTCGTCTTCACTTACGCGATCAGCGACTTCGGGATCCCGAAGGTGATCGGCGGCAACTTCAACGTGCTCGCCACCGACATCTTCAAGCTGGTGATCGGCATGCAGGACTTCGCCAAGGGGGCGGTGGTGGCGATCGTGCTGCTGGTGCCGGTCGCGGTGACGTACGCGGTGGACGGTTACGTGCAGAAGCGGCAATCGGCGCTGCTGTCGGCGCGATCGGTGCCCTATGTCCCGCGGCCGTCGCGCGCGTTCGACTGGAGCATGGCCGCCTTCTGCTGGCTCGTGGCGGCGCTGATGGCCGCGGTGCTCGCGATGGCCGTCTATGCCTCCTTCGTGAAGCTCTGGCCGTACAACTTCACGCTTTCGCTCGACCACTATCGCCTGGGGCTCGTGGACGGGGGCGTCTTCCCCGCGTACCTGCACAGCCTCGCGCTCGCCGCCTGGTGCGCCACGCTCGGAGCCGCGTTCATCTTCGTGACCGCCTACGTGCTGGAAAAGACGCGCGGCCTCGACGGGCTTCGGCCGCTCCTGCGCCTCATGGCGGTGCTGCCCATGGGGGTTCCCGGGATGGTCCTGGGCCTGGGCTACATCTTCTTCTTCGTGCGCGAGGACAACCCGCTGCACTTCCTCTATGGCACGCTCGCGATCCTCGCGGTCAACACGGTCGTGCATTACTACTCGTCGACGCACCTCACCGCCGTCACCGCGCTGAAGCAGATCGACAACGAGTTCGAGTCCGTCTCGGCCTCGCTCAAGGTGGCGTTCTGGCGCACGTTCGCGCGGGTGACGGTGCCGGTCTGCCTCCCGACGATGCTGGATCTCAGCCGCTACCTCTTCGTGAACGCGATGACGACGGTATCGGCGGTCGTGTTCCTCTACTCGCCGCGGACGACGCTCGCGTCGGTCGCGATCGTGAACCTCGACGAGGCGGGCGACATCGGGCCGGCGGCGGCGATGGCCTCCCTCATCGTGGCCACGTCGGCGTTCGTCTGCTTCCTTTACTACCTTGCCCAGCGCGCGCTCGACCGCACGCAAGCCTGGAGACTGCCATGACACGCGACCGAGACCCGATCCTCCTCACCCCCGGCCCGCTCACGACCTCGGCCGAGACCCGGCAAGCGATGCTGCGCGACTGGGGCTCGTGGGACTCGGCCTTCATCGCGCTCACGGCGTCCATCTGCTCGGACCTCCTGGAGGTGGTGCGCGGCGAGGCGACCCACGTCTGCGTTCCGCTGCAGGGGAGCGGCACCTTCGCGGTCGAGGCGGCGCTGGCGAACCTCGTGCCGCGCGACGGGAAGGTGCTGGTCCCCAACAACGGCGCCTATTGCCAGCGCATCGTGCGCATCCTGGGCTACCTCGGGCGCGCGCATGCCGTGCTCGAGATGGCCGAGGACGAGCGCCCGAATGCCGCGATGCTCGAGCGCGCCTTCGCGGCCGACCCCGCGATCACGCACGTAGCCCAGGTGCACTGCGAGACCGGCGCCGGGATCCTCAATCCCCTCGAGGAAATCGCCGCGGCGTGCGAGCGGCACGGCAAGCGGCTCATCGTGGACGCGATGAGCTCGTTCGGCGCGATCGACATCGATTTGTCGCGCCACCGCATCGAGGCGCTCGTGGCGGCCTCGGGCAAGTGCATCGAGGGCGCGCCTGGCATGGGATTCGTGATCGCCCGGCGCGATGCGCTCGAAGCGTGCGCCGGAAACTCGCACTCGTTGGCGATGGACCTGCACGACCAATGGACCTACCTGCAGCGCACCGGCCAGTGGCGCTTCACGCCCCCGACCCACGTGGTCGCGGCCTTTCGCGCGGCGTTGGACCAATTCATCGCCGAGGGCGGCACCCCGGCTCGAGGCGCGCGCTACCGCGCCAACTGCGCGGCGCTGGTCGAGGGCATGGCGGCGCTGGGCTTCCGCGCGTTCCTTCCCGCGGCCGTCCAGGCGCCGATCATCGTGACCTTCCATGCGCCGGCCGATCCGCGCTACGAATTTCGCCGCTTCTACGAGAACGTGCGCTCGCGGGGCTTCCTCCTCTACCCGGGCAAGCTCACGCGCGTCGAGACCTTCCGCGTGGGCTGCATCGGGGCCATCGACCCGCAGGTCATGCGCGAGGCGGTGGCCGCGATCGGTGCCGGCGTCTCGGACCTGGGAATCGAGCTGAAGCCGCCCGCGAGGGCCCTCGCGCCGGGCTGACTACGGGGAGCGCTCGAGCCCGGGCGGATAGAGGTCGGGGGGCGCCTTGTGCGCGCCGACGGTGTCGACCAGCCGGCTCTTGCGAAGCCTGCCCGCGCGCTCCAGCACCGGATAGGCCGTGGAGCAGAAGAAGGAATTGATGCGCCGCATGTCGCTGATGATGTCGATGTGCAGCGAGCTGGTCTCGATCGACTGGACCGTCTGGCCCGCGAGGCGATTGAGGTGCATGTCCCGGTACTCGCGCTCGAGGTCGCGGAACCGCTCCTTTTCCACGAGGAGCTGCTGCGCGCTCTTCACGTCGCCGTTGAGGAAGACCGAAAGGCCGAGGCGCAGGTTCGCCACGAGCATGCCGTGCAGCTGGACGATCTCGTCCATGCCGGCCTGCGAGAACGAACGGCGCTGGGCGATCTTCTTGGAGCGCAGGTCCATGAGGATGTGCTCGAGGATGTCGCCCACGTGCTCCAGGTTGATGGTGAGCGAGATGATCTCCGCCCAGCGCTGGCTGTCCGCGACCTCGAGGTCCTCGCGGCTGATCTGGGTGAGGTAGAGCTTCACGGCGGTGTAGAGCCGGTCGATGCTGTCGTCGAGCTTGATGATCTCGTCGGCGCGCTTCTCGTCGTCGTTGCGGATCACCTCGAGCACCCCGTTCAGCATCTGCTCGATGGTGTCGCCGATGCGAAGCGTCTCGCGGGCGGCATTGGCGAGCGCGAGGGCCGGCGTCGGGATCGCCGCCGGGTCGAGGAAGCGCGGCTCGGTCTGCGGGACGCGCTCGGCCGCGAGCGGGATCATGCGCTCCACCACCCGGGCCACGCGC